>JAEWBA010000416.1 GCA_023391395.1 Pseudomonadota bacterium | reverse complement strand
CGCATACGCTGCGCAACCGCGTCATCATGGGCTCCATTCATACGCGCCTGGAAAACGAACCAGACGCGATTCCGAGACTTGCCGCCTTTTACTCCGCCCGTGCGCGTGGCGGTGTCGGCCTGGTTATCACGGGCGGCACCTCGCCGAACTTCGAAGGGCGCGTCGAGGAAGGAGCCCAGGTTCTCGATTCGGAGGAGAAGCTCTCGGAACACGCGCCGATCGTCGAAGCCGTCCACGAAGCCGGCGCCAAGATCGTGCTGCAGGTACTGCATACCGGCATTTACGCCAAGCATCCGCAGATTGTCGGCCCCTGTTCCACATCGTCGCCGATAAATCGCCGCGTGCCCCGCGAGCTGACCACGGAAGAGGTGGATCGCACTATCGATGACTTCGTAAACTGCGCCGTGCTCGCGCGCCAGGCCGGCTATGACGGCATCGAGCTGATGGGCTCAGAAGGCTATTTGATCACCCAGTTCACCGCACCGCGCACCAATCAGCGCACCGACAAATGGGGCGGTTCCTTCGAAAACCGCATCCGCTTCCCGATCGAAATCGTGCGCCGCACGCGCGAGCGTATGGGACCCGACTTCCTCATCATGTATCGCATTTCCGCGATCGACCTGGTGGAAGGCGGACTTACGGGGGACGAAGTGGATCAGCTGGCGCTCGCCATCGAGAGCGCCGGCGCGGATGCCTTGAACACTGGCATCGGATGGCACGAGTCGGTGGTGCCGACCATCGCCACCAGCGTGCCGCGCGCGGCATTCTCGTTCGCCGCCGCCCGGCTGAAAAAGGTGGTCTCGATCCCGGTCGTGGCCTCGAATCGGATCAATATGCCGGACATCGCCGAGGAAATCCTTGCCAAGGGAGAGGCCGACCTGGTGTCGATGGCGCGGCCTTTCCTCGCCGACCCCGATTTCGTGATCAAGGCAGCAACCAACCGCACCGACGAGATCAATACCTGCATCGCCTGCAACCAGGCCTGCCTGGACCATATCTTCACCGAGCGGCTGGCCACCTGCCTGGTCAACCCCAAGGCATGCCACGAAACCGAGTTTTCCGATGAGCCGCCGGCAGTTAAACGCCGCATCGCGGTGATCGGCGCCGGGCCGGCCGGAATGGCATGCGCGGCAACTGCGGCGGAGCGTGGCCATCAGGTGGTGCTGTTCGAAGCCAGCGACGACATTGGTGGTCAGCTCAATATCGCGCGCCGCATTCCCGGCAAGGAACAGGAATTTGCCGAACTCATCCGCTACTTCCGCAAGCGGCTCGACAAGAGCGGCGCTGAAGTGCGCCTTGGCGCGCGCGCCGACGCCGAGGATCTCATGGGCAACGGCTTCGACAGCGTGATCGTGGCTACCGGCATCAAGCCACGCCTGCCGGAGATCGAGGGCGCCGATCATCCCAAAGTCGTCGGCTATCTCGATGTCATTAGCGGCCGCGTGCCGGTCGGAGAACAGGTAGCCATCATCGGTACCGGCGGCATCGGGCACGACGTGGCGGAACTGCTGACAGCGCCGAAAACCGGCGTTGCGACCGTCGCCGAATTCTTCGATTCCTGGGGCGTCGATCCGGATATTTCTACGCGCGGCGGCCTGCGCGAGCCACACAAGGAAGAAGCGGCGCGCAAGGTCACCATGCTTCAGCGCAGCACCACCAAGCCCGGCGCGCGGCTCGGCAAGAGCACCGGCTGGATTCATCGCACCAAGCTGAACAAGCGCGGCGTGCCCGTGATTTCCGGCTGCACCTATCACAAGGTGGACGATGCCGGCCTGCATTACAGCATCGATGGCGAGATGCGGGTGCTTCCGGCGGATACCGTCGTCATGTGCGCCGGCCAGGACCCGGAGCAAAGCCTGGCGCAAACACTGGAAAAGGCGGGCATCCAGGTCAGCCTCATCGGCGGCGCCCGCTTTGCGTCGGAGCTTGATGCCAAGCGTGCCATCGACGAAGGCACCCGCCTCGCATACAGCCTGTAGAGGATTCAAGGATCATGAAAGCGATTCCATCATCATCGGCCTTTACCGACGAACCGGTCCTGAAAGTCAGCGGCCTTTCGCTGAGGTTCGGCGGCATCGAAGCCCTGAGCCAGGTTTCGTTCTCGGTTGCCCCAGGTTCAATCACTGCCCTTATCGGGCCGAACGGTGCCGGCAAGACGTCCCTGTTCAACTGCATTTCCGGCTTCTACAAACCGTTCTCGGGTGACATCGTGTTCGAGGGGCAATCGATCGCGCGCATGCCGCCGCCGGAGCGAGCCAAGCGCGGGCTGGCGCGCTCGTTCCAGAACATCGCGCTGTTCCGCGGCATGACGGTGCTCGACAACATCAAGCTCGGCCGCCACTCGCACATGAAGAGCAACCTGTTCGACGGTCTGAGGTACTGGGGCCGCGCGCGTCGCGAAGAAGACGCGCTGAGCGCGGAGATCGACGAAAAGATCATCAGCATCCTGGACATCGGCCACATCCGCGACGAGCCGGTGGCGAACTTGCCCTACGGCCTGCGCAAGCGCGTGGAGCTGGCACGGGCATTGGCGATGCGCCCCAAGGTGCTGCTCCTTGACGAGCCGGTGGCAGGCATGAACCGCGAGGAAACCGAAGACATCGCGCACTTCATCCTCGACATCCGAGAGCAATGGGGCGTCACGGTCCTGATGGTCGAGCATGACATGGGCATGGTGATGGACATTTCCGACCACGTGGTGGTGCTGAGCTTCGGCAAGGTGATCGCCCAGGGCAAGCCGGAAGAGGTGCAGCGCAATCCGGAAGTGATCAGCGCCTACCTCGGCGCGGACGCGGCCGGCCAGCTTGCTCCCGCCGCACAAGCAGAGGAGGCAGTGCAATGATTGATTGGGTTTATCTTGCCGAGATCGCCCTCTCGGGCATCGGTTCCGCAGCACTCCTGGCGCTGACTGGCGTGGCCTTTGTGCTGATCTACAAGGCCACGCGTGTGGTCAATCTCGCCATCGGCGAAACGCTGATGCTGGGCGGCTACCTGTTCTTCGCATTCACCGCCGGCCTGGGTCTGCCGATCTGGATGGCGATCCCATTGGTGCTGGCCTGCGGCGGCCTGTTCGGCATCATAGTCGAGCGTGCCATCATCCGGCCCATGCTCGGCACCAGCCCGCTTTCCATCTTCATGGTCACCATCGGCGTAGGCTCGATGGTGGTCGGCGCGGTGGAGCTGATCTGGGGCCTGGAGCCGCACCGGCTTGTGTCCTTCGTCGAAGACAAGCCGGTTTTCATCGGCCCGGCCTATGTCTCGCCCAAGACCGCGGTGGCGTTTGCCGTGGCAGCCGCAACCATTGCGCTGTTCCTGGTGGTGTTGCGCTACTGGCGCGGCAGCCTGGCGCTACGCGCGACGGCAAGCGACCATGGCGCCGCCTATTCCTGCGGCATCAGCGTGCCGAAGGTGTACTCGATGTCGTGGGGAGTCGCCTGCATGATCGCAGCCGGCGCCGGCATCCTGGTCGGCACCGTTGGCGGCATTTCGCCGGCCATGGGCGTTTTCGGCCTGACGGTCCTGTCGGTGGTCATCATGGGCGGTCTCGATTCCATTCTCGGCGTGCTGCTGGCCGCGCTTCTGGTCGGCCTAATCGAGGCATTCGCCGGCGCCTTCCTGGGCGGCGAATTCAAGCATGTCTCGACCTTCACGCTGTTGATGGTCATGTTGTTGGTACGCCCGCACGGACTCCTTGGAACTGCCGAAATCGATCGACTATGACTACCGCACAAAACATCACCCCCATGAACCAGGCCGTCGCCGGCAAGAGCAAGGCCGACGTATCGCGCCAGCGCATGCTGCTGATCGCGTCTGCCATCGCTTTCGTCGCCGTTCCTTTCGCGGTCGATCAATACTGGCTGTATTGGGTATGCCTGATCGCGATCAACGTCATCAGTGCCACTGGCCTGAACATCCTGTCCGGCTACACCGGGCTGGCCAGCCTCGGACAGGCTGCGTTCATGGGCGTCGGCGCCTACACGGTTGCACTGCTGGAGCTGCATGCCGGCACTTCCTTCCTGCTGAACGTGCCGGTCGCCGGCGCGGTCGCGGCATTGGTAGGACTGATTGTCGGCATTCCCAGCCTGCGTGTGAAAGGCCTGTACCTGGCCATCGCCACCATTGCGGCTTCGGTGATTCTCGAATTCACCTTCACCAACTGGGAGTCGGTCACCAACGGGGTGAAGGGCCTGACAGTGACGCCAGCACAAATCTTCGGTTTCGAACTGGATCGGCCCGCCCGCCTCTACTGGGTCATTGTCCCCACCGCGATCCTGTTCGTCGCGATGGCAGTCAATCTGTTCCGCACCCGCGTCGGTCGCGCCTTCATCGCCATCCGCGACCGCGACATCTCGGCGGAAGTGCTCGGCATCCCGCTGCTGAAGTACAAGCTGCTCAGCTTCGGCCTGTCGTCCTTCTATGCCGGCGTGGCCGGCGGCTTGTGGGCGTACTTCTTCCGCGTCGTCACCCCGGAGAGCTTCCCTATCGTGATGTCGATCTTCTTCCTCGCCGCCATCATCGTCGGCGGCATGGGCACGATCCGCGGCAGCATTCTGGGCGCGGCTTTCATGACCGTGGTGCCGGAGCTGCTGCGCTTCGGCTTCACCTTCCTGACCCCTTGGATCCCGGATGCCATGACCATCATCCCGGCGGTGCGTTCGGTGGTGTTCGGCGCCCTGATCGTCGGCTTCCTTTTGTTCGAACCCCAAGGCTTGGCCGAAGTGCTGCCGCGCCTGCGGCGTTACTTCAGCCGCCGGACTGCCCGACCCTGATCCGCTTTCCTTCACCTTTGAAAATCACAGGAGACATCAATGCAAAAAATCAGACGCCATACCCTTCGCCTCGCCGCCGGCCTTGCCGTTGGCGCACTGGCATTGCCCTTGAGCCAGGCCATGGCCCAGGGCAAGCCGGATCTCGTGATCGGCGCATCGATTCCGCTGAGCGGAATCTTTGCCGCGACGGCCCCCAGCTACAACAACGCAATGGCGGACTACGTCAAGCTGATCAATGAAAAAGGCGGCATCGACGGTCGCAAGATGCGCTACATCTCGGAAGACACCGGCTACAAGG
>JAEWBA010000410.1 GCA_023391395.1 Pseudomonadota bacterium | reverse complement strand
TTCGACGGTGTATTGCGGGAAGGCGAGCGCGGATTCGACACAGGCCCGCGCGGGAGGATGCCCCTCGGGGACCCATGCATCCCAGATGGTATTCATTTCGCCAAAGGACTTGTGATCGGCCAGCCAGATGGTGGCGGAAAGAATTTTCGTCTTGTCGCTGCCCACCTCGGCCAGCAACTTGTCGATCTTGTCGAGAATCTGCTTTGTCTGACCGGCAACATCGGATGCGGTGTCGTCCGCGACCTGCCCGGCCAGGAATACGAAGTTGTTGTAGACCACCGTCTGGCTCATGCGGTTGTTGCTATGGAAGCGCTGAATTTGCATCTGAAGTTCCTCCGAAATGAACGTTGGTGAGAGGACTATAGACAATGCCGACACAACTGTCTACACTTTTGTCTAATACGTATAATAATTTCGATGCTGCAGCGCAGGAATGAGGCGGGCTTTCAGGAGCATGCACCTACGGCACGACGGGCCGCCAGACAAGCAGCCGCCCGCACACAAGGAGACGCAATGAACAAGTTAAGCGTGGATCTTTCTGGAAAGACGGCGCTGGTGACTGGAGCCTTTTCCGGCCTCGGCCTGCATTTCGCGCGCACGTTGGCTGCCTCGGGAGCGCAAGTCGCGATGGTTGGGCGGCGCCTTGAACTCGGCACGCGCCTGGCCGCCGAACTGAGAGACCAGGGCTACGCGACACAAGCGTTCGAGATGGATGTCACTTCCACGGCGAGCGTTCGCGAAGCGCTTGCGCGCATCACCGAGACTTTTGAGGCGCCGAGCATCGTGGTAAACAATGCCGGCATCGCCACATCCAAGCCGGCGCTTCAGACCGAGGACGAAGACTGGAATGCTGTGGTCGATGTCAACCTGAATGGCGCATGGCGCATCGCGCGCGAATCGGCGCGCCTTCTGACGCAGACGCAACAGCCCGGCAGCATCATCAACATCGCATCCATTCTCGGCTTGCGCGTGGCGCAGCAGGTACCGGCCTACGCGGCGGCCAAGGCCGGCCTGATCCAGCTAACCAAGGCGCTGGCGCTCGAGTTTGCGCGCTACCGGATTCGCGTGAACGCGATTGCGCCCGGCTACATCGCCACCGACCTGAATGCGGACTTCTTTGCGTCGGACGCCGGCCAGGCCTTGATCAAACGGATTCCGCAACGCCGCCTTGGTGCGCTCGACGATCTCGACGGCCCGTTGCTGCTGCTCGCTTCGGGGGCGTCCCGCTTCATGACCGGCTCTGTCATTGCCGTTGACGGTGGTCACACCATCAACTCCCTGTAACGGCGGTCTCGGGCACGCACTGCACCGTGAACATGTCCGATCTCGATACCATGAACATCGAGCTCTCACTCGAGTCCGTCCTATCTTCCCGTCTCGCGCTCCGGCCGAGGCAAGAGGCCCTCACGTTACTGGAGCTGGCATGATTCATTCGAGCATCGACGTAATCGAACTGTTCACTCAAGGTGAGTGCGCATCAGGCATCGCCGTGCGCGAACGACGCATACGCGCATTTGCGGAGGACGTATCCATCCCGGTGGAAGCGAACAAGTCGTCGTACGGTGAACACGAAAGCAGCGGCGCGCCGCTGCTGCAGAGCCTGTGCGAGCGCGAGAGGGCATTTGAAAACACGCCATTGGAATGGATGTACCGCTACCCCCGCCAGGCACACCTACTCGATGGCGCTTCCGAAGCCCATAAGATGGCCGAGGCGCGCCAACTGGTCGAAAGACGCGAATATTTCTGGCACCGGGGCCGCTAGGCCCACCAGTCTCTACTTCACCCCGCAACCGAAAAACGGCAAAACGAGGATTCCATGGCATTCAGAAAAGTTACCCTTGAAGACAAGTACGTACTACAAAGCGGCCGTATTTTCCTGACGGGCGTGCAGGCGCTGGTACGCTTGCCGCTGATGCAGAAGCAGCGCGACGCCAGCAACGGACTCAACACTGCCGGCTACATCTCGGGTTACCGAGGCTCGCCGCTGGGCACCTATGACGCCGAGCTGACCAAGGCACGCAAGCATCTCGAGGCGGCAGACGTGAAGTTCGTGCCCGGCGTGAACGAGGACCTTGCGGCGACCGCTGTGTGGGGAACGCAGCAGGCGGAAATCGGCGGCGAAGGCAGGTTCGACGGCGTCTTTTCGATCTGGTACGGCAAGGGACCGGGCGTGGATCGCTCCGGAGACGTCTTCAGGCACGGCAACCTGGCCGGCTCTTCGCGCCATGGCGGCGTGCTGGTGGTCGCCGGCGATGACCACACCTGCGAATCGTCGACGACCTGTCATCAGTCTGAGTTCGCCCTGGTTGACGCCGGCATTCCGATCCTCAGTCCGTCCGGCGTGCAGGAGATCCTCGACTTCGGCCTTTACGGCTGGGCGATGTCACGCTATTCGGGCTGCTGGGTGGGGCTCAAGTGCGTGAAAGAAACCGCAGATGCCACCTCCTCGATCGAAGTCGATTCGCATCGCATCCAGATCGCCGAGCCGGAGTTGGCCGGCATGCCTGCCGATGGTCTGAACATCCGCCTGCCCGACACGCCGCATGCCCAGGAATTTCGCCTGCACAACTACAAACTGGATGCGGCACGCGCCTTCGTACGCGCCAACAGACTCGATAAGATCACGTTCGACGCGCCGAATGCGCGCATCGGCATCATCACCCACGGCAAGAGCTACCTCGATGTGCTGCAAGCCTTCGACGACCTCGACCTCAGCGAACAGGATGTGGCTGCGATGGGCGTGCGGCTTTACAAGGTCGGCTGCACGTGGCCGCTGGAGCCGGAAGGAGCGAGAAATTTCGCTGAAGGACTGGATCTTGTCATCGTGGTCGAGGAAAAGCGCAGCCTCGTGGAAACGCAGCTTAAGGAAATTTTGTACGGCATGCCGGGTACGCCACAGGTGATCGGCAAGAAGGACGAAGCCGGACGCAAACTGTTCCAGGAAGAGATGGCACTCGACTCGGTGCAGATTGCAATTGCGCTCGGCGAACGCTTCTCTTCAGAGCACGCACCGCAAGGCTTGCAGGCGCGGATTGACGCATTGAAGGAGCTAAAACAACGCCAGGCTCAGGCCGAGCCGATGGTGCGCAGCTTCTATTTCTGCAGCGGCTGCCCGCACAGTTCCTCCACCGTGCTACCTGAAGGCAGCAAAGGCTACGCTGGCATCGGCTGCAGCTGGATGGCACAGACGATGGATCGCAACACGCTCGGCTATACCCACATGGGCGGCGAAGGCATGGCCTGGGTGGGCGAAGCCCCGTTCTCCAAGCGTAAGCACATGTTCCAGAACATTGGCGATGGCACCTATTTCCATTCCGGCCTGCTTGCCATCCGCGCAGCTGTTGCGGCAAAGACCAACATCACGTACAAGATCCTGTTCAACGATGCAGTGGCGATGACCGGCGGCCAGAAGCACGACGGCACGCTGACGCCTCCGGTCATTGCGCAGCAGGTGCATGCGGAAGGCGTGCAGAGGATCGTCGTGGTGACCGATGAGCCGCACAAATACCCTTCCGGGACCGCGTGGCCGGCGGGCGTCACGGTCCATCACCGGGACGAAATGCAGAACGTGCAGCTCATGCTGCGCGACATCGAAGGTGTGACGGTCCTCATCTACGATCAGACCTGCGCCGCCGAAAAGCGGCGGCGCCGCAAGAAGAAGGAGTTGCCCGATCCGCCGAAGCGCATGGTTATCAACGATCTCGTATGCGAGGGCTGCGGCGACTGCGGGGTGAAATCGAACTGTGTCTCGGTGCTGCCATTGGAAACCGAATTCGGGCGCAAGCGCGCCATCGACCAGTCTGCCTGCAACAAGGATTTTTCCTGCAACAAGGGTTTCTGTCCGAGCTTCGTCACGGTGCACGGCGGGCAACTGAAAAAAGGGAATCGGCTGCCGCAGGACAGCGCTATTTTCCCCGTCCTGGACGAACCGGTGCGCCCCTCGCTGGACCAAGGTGTCTATTCAATGATCATCACCGGTGTCGGCGGTACCGGCGTGGTAACGATCGGTGCCGTGCTCGGCATGGCGGCCCACCTCGAAGGCAAGGGCTGCGGCATCCTGGACATGGCAGGCCTGGCGCAGAAAGGCGGCTCCGTATGGTCGCACCTGCGCTTCGGCGCAAAGCCGGAAGCCATCAAGGCGATCCGCGTGGCGACAGGCGGCGCAGATCTCGTTCTCGGCTGCGACCTGGTCGTGGCCGCGCACAACAAGACGCTCGCCAGCACGCGCCACGGACGCACGCGCATGGTGGTCAACACGCATGAAGTGATGGTGGGCGAATTCACGCGCAAGGCGGACCTGAAATTCCCCGGGCAGTCGCTGCGCGAGAGCATTGCCAACGCGGTCGGCAATGAAGGCGCCAACTTCGTCGACGCCACTCGCCTTGCCAACGGCCTCTTCGGCGACTCCATCGCAACCAACATGTTCATGCTCGGTTATGCTTACCAGCGCGGTTTCATCCCGCTGTCCGCCGAATCCATCAACGAGGCGATCGCGTTGAACGGCACAGCCGTGAAGATGAACCAGGATGCCTTCCTGTGGGGCCGACGCGCCGCGCAGGACTTGTCCGCCGTCGAAGCTACTCTTGAAAACAGCGGTGCCGCGATTTCCCGCCCAATGCTCTCCGCCACGCTCGACGAAATCATCGACAAGCGCCGCGCCTTCCTGACCGATTATCAGGACGCCGCCTATGCGCGCCGTTACACAGAGCTCGTCGAGCAAGTGCGCAAATGGGAAGCGGAGCACTTTCCGGGACGGGAAGAATTCTCGACCGCCGTGGCGAAGTACTACTTCAAGCTGATGGCTTATAAAGACGAATACGAAGTCGCGCGCCTGCATACGGATCCGTCTTTCCTCGCGAAGATCCACGCCCAGTTCGAGGGTGATTACACGCTGGCGTACAACCTCGCCCCTCCTCTGCTTGCCAAGAAGCGAGCGGACACCGGGGAACCGCAGAAGTCCGAGTTCGGCCCCTGGATGCATGCGGCATTCAAGATCCTGGCGCGGATGAAGTTCCTGCGAGGAACCCTCTTCGACCCGTTTGGTCATACCCAGGAGCGGCGCAGCGAACGCAAGCTGATCGCACGCTACGAAACGAGCATCGCACGCGTACTGGAATCAGCCAAACGCCCCAACTACGCGGCAGCGCTGCAACTCGCCTCGATCCCCGAGCAGATCCGCGGTTTCGGCCATGTGAAGGAGCGCCATCTCCACGCGATCGAACCGAAATGGGAGGAAGCACTGCAACAACTGCACCGATCCGAAGTCATTCAGCTGCACCGTGCAGCTTGATTCCGTCCCGAGCGCGCCGGCCGGAGCCGGCGTGCATTTCGCACGCTCGACGGCATTTGCGATTCTGCGCTACACAGAGTGATAAGCTCCTTCGGAGAGCCGGTATACCAGCGCCTCGGCTATACCACCTACAATCGTTTCAAGCTCTTCAAGCCTGGGACGATCTAGGTAGAAGCCTACGCTGCAGAATGACTTTTATCTGATCTCGGCGCATCCCTTGCAGCCACTAAGCGCCGGGCTCAGAACCTAGCCCCGATCTCTACCCACGCGCGCACCGAACCGGGAGTTCCCGTAAGTGCGGGCGTGGACCCGACCGGAGTAGCAACATGGGCCTTGGCATGCACGCGTCTCGGCCCGATCCAGTGCAGCCCGACTCCGGCGCCGGAGAGAACGGCTCGATTCGCTCCGACGCTCCAGGGGGTCCGATTGACCGTGACGGCGGCTCGATCGATGAAGATCACTCCTTGCCATTGCCCGACGCCGGCACCGCCGAAAGCACGGCGCCATTCGGCGCTAGCCTGAAAACCGCTGTCCCCCGACACTGCGCCGATGTCATAAGCACGTACCGAGTAAGGTCCGCCCAGGCTCATCTTTTGCGAGGAATCGAGATTCTTGCCCGCCCACTGCCCGGATAGCGAAAGGTACAGGCTATTGTCCCGGTCCAAGCCCTGCAGGCGTGACAGCGTCGCCTGCCATTTGGAAAAGCGGCCCGCGGTGCGCGCCGTCACCGCATCGGATGTCCGCGCAATTGTGTCGTCGAAGCCGACCCGACCGTGGGTCCATCCCAAGCTCCACACATTGACGCCGCCCTCTAGAATGCCGTCGCGCGTATCGCCGGACAAGCCGATGGACCAATTGTTTAGATGCCGATCATTGCTTATGCCGGCAGCCTCGACGGCGTCGCTCAGGCGCAGCTGATCGAATTGGAGGAGTCCAAAGAAGTTCAAGTCGCGGCGGCGCACCAGCGGATGCTTCGCCCACACGCTGGTGATGCGGGCACTGCCCCGTGCATTGAGCGGCGCCAGCGTGTCGCCCAGGCGATAACGCAGCGCCGAATATGCGCCGCCCAGACGCGTGCCTTCACCGTTGAGCAAGGCCTCATATCCAATACGACCGTGGTTCAAGCCGCCACCTGAAGTCAGGGCGCCTAGGCTCAGGACATCGCCCCATCCCATGGGATTGTTGACCTGCACCGTCGCGCCCAGGCGCGCCCTGCCGGTATAGCGATTGCCATTGTTGTCCAGGCTTGCGTGACCGGTGATCACGGGCCCCGGTTGCAGCTCAACCTGTAAGTCGGCGCTGCCGACGGCACTGCCGGGTTTCAGCGTGGCATCGATCGTCACGCCCGGAATGTCCGAAAGCAGCAGCAGGGTTCGGTCCAGCGACGCCTGTTCGATAAGCTGTCCGTTTTGCAGCGACGCCAGGGTCGCCTGCGGCAAGGGATCGGCGACGTGACTGCCGTTGCGAAGCGTGATGGCACCGAAGTGCGCTTCGATGACTTCGATCCGGACCACGCCTTTCTCAATGGTCTGTGCCGGGATGATCGCCCGCGCCAATGGATAGCCGTGGCGGCGATAGTGCTCGGTAATGCGCGCCACCAGTTCGCTCACTTGCGCGAGAGTGAGGCGTCGGCCTTCGCCTTCGGCCACCAGCGCGTGCAACTGCGCTGTCTCGAACTGGGTATGGCCGCTGATGCGGATGGCCTGCACCTCGAAGGGTGCGCTTGCCGGCAGCGCCGCCTCTCCTTCCGGCCGCAACCGCAGCTCGACGCCGGCCGAGGATGGCGTGGCCGGCTGGGCCGGAGTGATTTGTTGCAGGATCGAACCGGCGTTCGGCGCGATCTGGGCAATGGCTTGCGCCATCGCCAGTGTCGATACGGCGAACAACAGGGATTTGGCGATTTTCTGCGGGGCGGCTTCCCGATTCATGCAGACATTTCCATTGACCGTCCTCATCCGCCTATTCCCCGCTCACATTGTTCGGCAAGCGCACGCCGCCGTTTTTCACCATAAGCCTTCCCTGGCTGCCGACGTTCATCACCACTTGAATGGAAGAGCTGGGGTTGGCCTTGTCATGCTCACCAGCCTGCCCGCTCCCGCTTCCGGCTGTCGGCACGATAGTCGGCGCCGCGCTGCCCTTGGCGGAAAGCGTGCCCGGCGGCACCGGCAGTACGTTCGCTTGCAGCTCTCCCGTCGCCGCCAGCACTTCCATCGGTAGCGCACCTGAGGTGATGCTAGCGATCAGGCCGGTCGGCTGCTCCAAGCGGTAATTGCCCGCATCGGCTCCGCTCAAGCTGAAGCCGCTGACGTGGACCGCCTTGCCGGCAGCGATCACCGAATCGGCAAACACGGCCTTGCCCTTACCCGTCACCGCGACCTGATCTGAGCCGACTGCGGCGACGGTCGGCGTACCGCGCAGTGTTGCCGCAATCGTGCCGTCGTAGATTTTGTCGGCAGCGGTGATGCCACCTATGGTCAATGCCCTAGGCGTGATGCTGGCGGTCGTCG
>JAEWBA010000405.1 GCA_023391395.1 Pseudomonadota bacterium | reverse complement strand
CAACCCGGCGCGGATCGTCCAGAAGGAAATCGAGAATTTTCGCGAGGAAGCCGCCGCGCGCATGTTTGCTGCCTACGGCCTTACGCCGTCAGCCGACGATCCCCTGTCCAAGGCACTGCACGGCTTGATCGACAATGCGGCCACGCAGGAACATCAGATTATGAAGATGATGGAAGCGCTGAGGAAGGCGGGCATCAGTTGCGAAGTCGTGCCCGAACTCGAGAAGTTCGATCCGCAGCAATTGAACAAGCTGGTCGAGTGAGCGGCGGCGAAAGGCGTATCTGGCGGGCTGGACCTGTTACGTCGTTTCCCGCCCATCGAGGCCATAACGCCTGACCATGCCGTCGGCGGTGATGCCCAGCCAGCCGCCGCGCGGTGCAGCGGTATCGCAATCCCAGTCGGGCAACACATGACGCACCCGCTTGCCCTGATCCGCATCGTACTCATGGCGGGCCGGGCGGTGGGTGTGGCCGTGAATTAAGGTGTTGCTGGCGGTGTCTTCGAACAAGGCGGCGATAGCGTCCGGATTGACGTCCATGATTTCGTAGGATTTTGTCCTTTGCGCGGCACGGCTCTGATCGCGCATGCCGGCAATGATCGCCTTGCGTCTTTCCAGCGGCAGTGCCAGGAAATCTTTCTGCCATTGCGGCGCGCGCACCTGAGCACGAAACGCCATGTAGCCGGCATCGTCGGTGCATTGCGCGTCGCCGTGCGTCAGCGCAAGCCGCGTGCCGGCAATCGTCGTCACGTACGGATCCGGGAGCAGAGAGGCACCGGTGGCTTGGGCGAAGGCGTCGCCGACTAGGAAGTCGCGGTTGCCGGCCATCCAGTAGAGTTCCACGCCTGCGTCGTGCACCCGGCGCAGCGCCTCGATCACCTGCCGGTTGTAGCGACTGTCGATATCGTCGTCGCCCGCCCAGTATTCGAACAGATCGCCCAGCAGGTAGAGTTGCCGGGTGTGGCATGCGTGACGCTCTAGGAAATCAAGGAAGGCCCTGGTGGTCGCGGGCGCCGCTTCGTGCAAGTGCAGGTCAGAAACAAAAAGCGCAACCGGCTCCGGTTGCGCTTTGTTTGCCTCAGGAAGGGCAGTCATGGGTCGTTCTGCCGAAGTCGCCGTGCTTCAGACGATTTCGGCCTTTTCGATCACCACGTTCTCGACCGGAACATCGGAATGCATGCCGGCCCGCGTGGTTTTCACGGACTTGATCTTGTCCACCACGTCGGTGCCTTCGACGACCTTGCCGAAAACGCAGTAGCCCCAGCCGTCCTGGCCCGGATAATCGAGGAAGCTGTTGTCCTTCACGTTGATGAAGAACTGCGCCGAAGCCGAATGGGGCGCTGAGGTGCGCGCCATGGCAATCGAATAGGGCTCGTTCTTCAAGCCGTTCTTGGCTTCGTTCTCGATCGGTTCGTTGGTCGGCTTTTGCTTCATGCCCGGCTCGAAGCCGCCGCCCTGAATCATGAAGCCATCGATGACGCGATGGAAGATCGTGCCGTCATAGTGGCCCGAGCGCACATAGTTGAGGAAATTCTCGACGGTCTTGGGCGCCTTTTCCGCATCGAGTTCGAGTTTGATCTTGCCGTGGTTGGTGTTGAGGATGACAGCCATGGGAATTCCTATCTGAAGAGGTTGGAATGCGGATTTATTTTCCGGTTGAGGTGACGGACGCGGACTCGATCACGACCGGTTTGACCGGGACGTTCTGGTGCATGCCGCTGTTCGCGGTTGGCACCGTCTTGATCTTGTCCACTACATCCGTTCCCTTGATGACCTTGCCGAATACGGTATAGCCCCAGCCGTCCTGCCCGGGGTAATCGAGGAAGCCATTGTTTTTCACATTGATGAAAAACTGCGCGGTCGCCGAATGCGGTGCGGCCGTGCGTGCCATGGCCACGGTATAAGCCTCGTTCTTGAGGCCGTTTTTCGCCTCGTTTTCGATGGGGGCGCCGGTCGGCTTTTGCTTCATGTCCTTGTCGAAACCGCCGCCTTGGATCATGAAGTTGTCGATCACGCGATGGAAGACCGTGCCGTTGTACTGGCCGTTTTTCACGTACTGCAGAAAGTTCGCCACGCTCTTCGGTGCCTTCTCCGGATAGAGCTCGATCACGATGTCGCCCATATTGGTCTTGAGCGTGACTTGCGGCGTGTCGGCAGCTTGGGCAGTGCCGAGGGAGAGGGCAAGGGAAACGGAAGCAAACAGACGGAACAGAGTGCGGCGTGAAAATTGCATCGGGATTTCCTGCATGATTATTTTGGCGGGTCGCCGCAGAAACGGGCAGCGGCGAACGAGTATTTCATCAATGATATACTGCAGCGAAACAGGCATTTTATCAAAACAAGCATCAAAAGGACTTCCGGTCACCTTGTTGCATGACGTCACGCAAGGCCTGCACAATGACATGCAGGCACGTGAGTCAGACCGCGACAACTTCCGGCCGGAACGGATACCGCCCCATGAGTACCCTCAAAATCTACAACACGCTCGCGCGTGAGAAGCAGGCGTTTGTTCCTCTGCAGCCAGGGAAGGTGCGCATGTACGTGTGCGGGATGACGGTGTATGACTATTGCCATCTCGGTCACGCGCGGGTCATGGTGGTGTTCGACATGGTGCAGCGCTGGTTGCGCGCCTCCGGATACGAGCTGACCTATGTGCGCAACATCACGGATATCGACGACAAGATCATCAAGCGCGCAGTCGAAAACGGCGAGTCGATCTCTCAACTGACGCAGCGCTTCATCACTGCCATGGACGAGGATGCGGCCGCGCTCGGCGTGCAAAAGCCCGATCATGAGCCGCGCGCCACCGAATACGTTCCCCAGATGCTCTCGATGATTCAAAAGCTAGAGAGCAACGGCCTGGCTTACCAAGCCTCGGATGGGGACGTGAATTACTCGGTACGCGATTTTCCCGGTTACGGGAAATTGTCGGGCAAGTCGCTGGACGACCTGCGTGCTGGCGAGCGCGTCGAGTTGAACACCGGCAAGCGCGATCCGCTGGATTTCGTGCTGTGGAAGGCCGCCAAGGAAGGCGAGCCGGAGGAAGTGAAGTGGAATTCGCGCTGGGGCAAGGGACGGCCGGGCTGGCATATCGAGTGCTCGGCCATGGGTTGCGAACTGCTGGGAGAACATTTCGACATTCATGGCGGCGGCCAGGATCTGCAGTTCCCACACCACGAGAACGAGATCGCGCAGTCGGAAGGTGCCAGCGGCCACACCTTCGTCAATTACTGGATGCATAACGGATTCGTGCGCGTCGACAATGAAAAGATGTCGAAGTCGCTCGGCAATTTCTTCACCATCCGCGATGTGCTGAAAAAATACGATGCCGAAGTAGTCCGGTTCTTCATCCTGCGCGCGCACTATCGCAGCCCTCTCAATTATTCCGATGCCCATCTGGACGACGCCCGGCATGCGCTCACCCGGCTGTACACGGCCCTGAAGGAAGTGCCGGCCGACGACGGCGCACCGCTGGATCGCGACGAGGCGCATTTCGTCCGTTTTGCCGAGGCGATGAACGACGACTTCAACACGCCGATCGCGATCGCGGTCCTGTTCGACCTGGCCAATGAAGTCAACAAGACCAAGTCCGCCGCGCAGGCGCGCCAATTGCAGCACCTGGGCGGCCTGATCGGCTTGCTGCAGCGTAGCCCGCAGGAATTCCTGCATGCCGATCCGGCACGCGCCGGCGAGGGTGGCAAGACGGAAGCCCAGATCCTGGAGCAGATCGCCGCGCGCGCGGCGGCCAAGAAAGCGAAGAATTTTGCCGAGGCGGACCGCATCCGCGCTGATCTGCTGGCCGACGGTATCGTCCTGGAAGACAAGCCGGGTGGTATCACCGAATGGCGAAGGGCGTGACGCGCATGGCCCGACCGAACGGAGTCGCTACCTCGACGGGCGTACCCGCCTATTGGCAGGACGCCAAGGAAGAATTGATGCGCCGCGACCGCATCATGCGGCGCCTGATTCCCCAATTCGGCGACTTGCACCTGGTGAGCCGCGGCGATCCCTTCACGACCTTGGCGCGCGCGGTGGTCGGACAGCAAATCTCCGTCAAGGCCGCCGACGCAGTCTGGCAGCGTTTTCTGGAAGTATGCCCAAAATGCACGCCGGCGCAGGTTCTGAAGGCTGGAGCCGAGAGGCTTTCTTCCTGCGGTCTTTCGAAACGGAAAGCCGAGTATGTGCTTGATCTGGCAGAACATTTCAAGGCCAAGCGAGTCCACGTCGATAAATGGGCGGAGATGGATGACGAGGATGTCATCGCGGAACTGGTCCAGATTCGCGGTATCGGCCGCTGGACAGCGGAGATGTTTTTGATATTTAATCTGCTGCGGCCGAACGTCCTGCCCTTGGACGACGTGGGTTTGCTCAAGGGCATCAGCGTCAATTATTTTTCCGGCGAGCCGGTGTCGCGCAGCGATGCGCGTGAGGTCGCGGCCAATTGGGAGCCGTGGCGCACCGTGGCAACCTGGTATCTGTGGCGCAGCCTGGAGGCGGCGCCCGTCTCTGTACAAACCTGAAACGAATCAAACATGGCATCTCGCATTGAGATCATCCCGGAGGCACGATGAGCAAGACGACATTTCTCGGTTTCGAGCAGCCGATCGCGGAACTGGAAAGCAAGATCGACGAGCTGCGCTTCGTGCAGGATGATTCCGCGGTCGACATTTCCGAAGAAATTGACCGTCTATCCAAGAAAAGCCAGCAACTGACCAAGGATATCTACGCCAAGCTCACGCCTTGGCAGGTATCCCAGATTGCGCGGCATCCGCAGCGTCCTTACACCATGGACTACGTGAACGAGATCTTCACGGACTTCCATGAGTTGCACGGTGACCGCACCTACGCAGACGATCTATCCATTGTCGGCGGCTTGGCGCGCTTCAACGGCCAGCCCTGCATGGTCATCGGCCATCAGAAGGGGCGCGATACCAAGGAGCGCGCCATGCGCAACTTCGGCATGCCCAAGCCGGAAGGCTATCGCAAGGCGATGCGCCTGATGAAGCTGGCCGAGAAGTTCGGCCTGCCGATCTTCACCTTTGTCGACACACCTGGCGCCTTTCCCGGCATCGATGCCGAAGAGCGCGGCCAGTCCGAAGCGATCGGCCACAATCTCTACGTCATGGCGGAATTGAAGGTGCCGCTGATCGCCACCATCATCGGCGAGGGCGGGTCGGGCGGCGCGCTGGCGATTGCCGTCGGCGATGCGGTGCTGATGCTGCAGTACGCGACCTACTCGGTAATTTCACCCGAGGGTTGCGCTTCGATCCTGTGGAAGACTTCCGAGCGTGCCGCCGACGCCGCCGAAGCGCTGGGCCTGACGGCGCACCGCTTGAAGGCGCTGAACCTGATCGACAAGATCGTCAATGAGCCCCTGGGCGGCGCGCACCGCGATCCCAAGCAGATGGCTGCGCTGTTGAAGCGTGCGCTTGCGGATACGATGCGCCAGTTCCAGGGGGTGAAGACCAAGGATTTGCTGGCGGCGCGCCACGAAAAGCTGATGAGCTACGGCAAATTCAAGGAAATCAACTCGCCGGAATAAATCGTGGCGAACCGGCCGTCGGCCTCGCTTGCCGAGGCCTTCGAACGCGCGTTGGGAGAGATCTGGACGCGCATTTCCGTTTCTGCAGCGGCGTATCTTGAATCGAGCGCTCTGGCCATCGCCTACAGCGGCGGCCTCGATTCCTCCGTCCTCTTGCACCTGGCGCAGGCTTATGCGCAGCGCCACGGCATTCGGCTGTACGCATTTCATATTCATCACGGCTTGAGCCCACATGCCGATGCCTGGCTCGCGCATTGCCGCGATGAGTGCGCACGTCTTGGCATTGGGTTCGATGCGCGGCGCATCCTAGTCAGCGCCCACCGCATGTGCGGCGTGGAAGAGGCGGCACGTCTGGCGCGTTACGCAGCCTTGGGCGACTTGTGCCGGCAGTACGGCATATCCATGCTGCTTACTGCTCACCACCAGGACGACCAGGCGGAGACCGTGCTGTTGCAGCTGCTGCGAGGGGCGGGCGTGGCTGGATTGTCCGGCATGGATGCGGTGAACGCCGCGCCTGCGCTTCTGGGTGACGAGAGCTTGCGCATGGCCCGCCCATTGTTGGGCGTGGCGCGCGCCGAGCTGGCGGAGTTCGCCTTTGCCAACGGAATCGCGCATGTCGATGACGAATCGAACGCCGATTCCCGTTACGCACGCAATGCGCTGCGCCACCAAGTGATGCCGGTGCTCGAGAAAGTTTTTCCCGGGGCCGCTCACAGGATTGCGCGCAGTGCCGGGCATGCCCAGGCGGCGCACGCACTGCTACAGGAGGTGGCGGCACAGGATCTCGCTGCCTGCGCGCAGGACGGCAGCATCGATCTGCGGCGCTTGAGCGGCCTGTCCGACGCGCGCATCGACAATGTATTGCGCTATTGGCTGATGCAGGGCGGCTTTCGCATGCCGAGTACCGCTTGGTTGGCGGAAATGCGGGCCCAGGTGTTTTCGGCCCAGGAAGACGCGCGGGTCTGCGTCACCCATCCGGAGGTTTGCATCAGGCGGCATCGCGGACGGATTTTTCTGACCGCGCACGATGAGGTGACCAAAGAAGCGGAAATTGGCTTTCGCTGGAGTGGCGAATCCGAGATCCGCTTCCCTTCGTTTCGCGGCACCCTGCATTTCGAGGGCGCCGAGCAGGGCATCGATCCGGCATGGCTGCGCGAGCAGGAATTGCTGCTGCATTGGCGCCGGGGCGGCGAGCGCTTGAAGCCGGCCCCGAACCGGCCGACGCGCAGTCTGAAGCACCATTATCAGTCGCGCGATATTCCCGCCTGGGAACGCGAGCGGTTGCCGCTGCTCTCCGCTGCCGGACGGCTGGTCTATGCCGCCGGAATCGGCATGGATTGTCATTGCCCCAGCCGGGAAGCTGGCGTGGTCCTGCGTTGGGAGGCTGATCCCGCCAGCCTTTCCGCTTGTCATTTTGCGCCGCAAAAGGTAGACTAAACGGTTGATTTTTCTCGCTTTCCCTTCCCAATCCCCATCCACTTATGGCTTTAATCGTCCACAAATACGGCGGCACGTCGATGGGCTCGACCGAGCGCATCAGCAATGTCGCCAAGCGCGTCGCCAAATGGCATGACGCCGGCCACCAGATCGTCGTCGTACCGTCGGCAATGGCGGGCGAAACCAACCGCTTGATCGGCCTTGCCAAGGAACTCATGGCGCAGCCCGACCCGCGTGAGCTCGACATGCTGGCTTCGACCGGCGAGCAGGCTTCGGTTGCGCTGTTGTCCATGGCGCTGCAAACCCTCGGCAAGCAGGCGGTCTCCTACGCCGGCTGGCAGGTGCCGATCAAGACCGATTCTTCCTTCACCAAGGCGCGTATCCAGTCGATCGACGACCGCAAGGTGCGCAAGGATCTGGACGCCGGCAAAATCGTCATCATCACCGGCTTCCAGGGCGTGGACGACAACGGCAATATCACCA
>JAEWBA010000392.1 GCA_023391395.1 Pseudomonadota bacterium | reverse complement strand
CCCTGGGCGTGGCGGTCACTATCAACAACACGCCCATCCCATTCACCAACAAGGTGGCGCGGCAGGACCGCAATGCCAATGCCGGCGCGGCTGTCGATCCCAACAAGCCGCTCTATGGCAACAAGACGGTGACCAAGGAAGCGGCCAAGAGCTTCGCCAAGGAACCGGTGCCCGAAAAGCAAGCCGAGCCCGTAGCGGAGGCCAAGTCCGAGGGCAAGGCGCAGGTGGTCGATCTCTCGACCGCCGCCAAGAAGAAGACCGAGGTCAAGACCGTCGAAGTCAGCCCCGCCGAAGCGCGCGAAGCCGTCAAGGAAGTGGCGGTCAAGCCGGAAAACGCCGAGGAGAAATGGAGTTATTATCTGCAGGCCGGCGCCTTCCGTGAAGTGACCGACGCCGAGAACACCCGCGCCAAGCTGGCGCTGATGGGAGTCGAAGCCAAGGTCACCGAGCGGCAGTCCGAGAACGGCACGCTGTACCGCGTGCGCATCGGTCCGTTCGCGCAGCTCGACGCGATGAACCGGGTGCGCGGCAAACTGGCCGACAGCGGCGTGGATGCGGCGATCGTCCGCGTCGCCCGCTAATTCAATTGAAAAGGAATCCCATGCGTTTCATTCAACAAGCACTGGCCGCATTGAGCTTCGGGCTGGTGGCGATTTCCGCGGCCGCCTCGCCGGCCAATCCGCAAAACGGCGTCGAGTTCCGCACTCTCGACAAGCCGCAGCAGACCGAATCCGGAAAGAAGGTCGAAGTCACCGAATTCTTCTGGTATTCCTGCCCCCACTGCTATTCCTTCGACCCGGCCCTGCATGACTGGGTGAACAAGCAGGGCGAGAACATCGAATTCAAGCGCGTGCCGGTCGCCTTCCGCGAATCCTTCGTGCCGCAGCAAAAGCTGTATTACACGCTGGAAGCCATGGGCAAGCTCGACGAATTGCATCCCAAGGTCTTCAGCGCCATCCACGCCGAGCGCCAGCGGCTCGATACCGAGGCACAGATCACCGACTGGATCGTCAAGCAGGGCATCGACAAGCAGAAATTCCTGGATGTCTTCAACTCCTTCGGCGTGCAGACCAAGGTGCGCCGCGCGAGCCAGTTGCAGGCTGCCTACCAGGTCGACGGCGTGCCGCTGGTGGCCATCGACGGCCGCTTCCTGACTTCGCCGTCCATCGTCGGCGCCAGCATCGGTAACCAGCCCACTGCGGCTCTGCAAGCCGCCACCCTGCAGGTGATGGATGCCTTGGTCGCGCGCGCGGCGAAGGAAAAGGCCGGCAAGAAGTAAGCTCGTCCGCGCCAACGCGAAAGTCCGTCACTCGCAAGAGGGCGGACTTCTTAGTTTTTGGAGAGGATCGTCATGCACGTGGCGCCTTTTCTGTGGGTACTTTCTTTTGGCAAAGCAAAAGAAAGTACCTCGCGCGCCGGGGCGAGACCCGGCCTGCCCATCTGAAGTGGCAGCACCCGGGATTCCTCGCTACGCTCGGAATGACAAGGGCATTCGACACGCAGAACCGAGAGCCGGCCCCGCAACGTGAGACTATATTGAAGAAAGGCGAAAAAAAATCATGAAACGCATCTTCATCACCGGCGCCTCCAGTGGCATCGGCGCTGCGCTGGCGCGGCATTATGCGCAAGAGGGCGCCATGCTTGGATTGGTCGCACGGCGCGAGTCCTTGTTGCAAGAGCTGCGGGCCAGTCTGCCGTATCCGGAGCGCCATCGCATCTATCCGTTCGATGTGACCGAGCATGGCGCGCTGGCTGCTGCCGCTGCCGATTTCATCGCTGCGGCCGGCGGCGCCGATATCGTGATCGCCAATGCCGGCATCTCGCGCGGCACGCTGACCGAACATGCGGAAGACCTGGCGGTGTTCGAGCGCATCATGGCTACCAATGTCATGGCTACCGTGGCCACCTTTGCGCCCTTCATTGCGACCATGCGCGCGCAGGCCCAGGCTGGAAGCCGCGACTGCCGGCTGGTCGGCATCGGCAGCGTGGCAGGGATCCGCGGCTTGCCTGGCGCCGAAGCCTATAGCGCGTCCAAGGCGGCCGTCATCAGCTATTGCGAATCACTGCGCGTGGAACTGCGCGCCGACGGCATTCGGGTAGTGACCATTGCACCCGGCTATATCGATACGCCGATGACGCGCAAGAACAAGTACCCGATGCCTTTTCTGATGCCGGCCGATCATTTCGCCGCGCGGGCCGCAGACGCAATCGGGCGCGGCGCGAGCTATACCGTCATCCCATGGCAAATGGGAGTGATGGCCAAGTTCTTGCGTCTGCTACCGAACTGGCTGTACGACCTGGCGTTCTCGAAAGCGCCGCACAAGACCCGGCAGCATGAAACTCCTTGACGCTATCGGCCACGGACATCGACGCGTGGAGGGCGTGCCGCGCATCGTCTCGCTGGTGCCTTCGCTCACCGAACTGCTGTGCGAGCTCGGTCTCGCGCCATGGCTGGTCGGCCGCACTGGTTTTTGTGTGCATCCCGCGGACACGGTGCGCGCGATCGCCAAGGTGGGCGGAACCAAGGATGTCAACATCGACAAGATCCGCAAGCTCGCGCCCACGCACCTGGTGGTCAACATCGACGAGAATGAAAAACCGACTGTGGAAGCGCTTGCCGCCTTCATCCCTCACGTCATCGTCACCCATCCGCTCGGTCCGCACGACAATCCGGCGCTGTACCGCCTGTTCGGCGGCATTTTCGGCGCGGAGCAAAAAGCCGAGGAATTGTGCGCGGCCTTCGAACGCGAGTATGCCGCGCTGGCGGCTGTGCCGCGCGTAGCGCGCACCGTCCTGTATTGCATCTGGCAAGATCCGTGGATGACGGTGTCTTCCGATACCTATATCGCGCGCATGCTGGCTGAAATCGGCTGGCAATGTTGGGCGCCGCCGCCGGAGGAGCAAGCTTCGGAAGCGCGTTATCCGCGCTTCGAATGGTCGGAGCAGACAGTGCGGGCGGTGGACGAGGTCTTGCTGTCCACCGAACCCTACCGCTTCAAGGCCGCGCATGCGGATGCGCTGGAGCGTCAGATCGGCAAGCCGGTGCGCCTGGTCGACGGCGAATTGCTGTCCTGGTACGGCAGCCGCGCGATTCGCGGCTTGCGTTACCTGCGCGCCTTGGCGTTGGATGAGGAAGTGTAAGCGGGCTTGGCGCCCGCAGGCAGGCTTACTTCTTGCGGTTGACGCGCACCAGCATGCGCAGGAATTCGCGGGCGATGGCCTGATGATGCTCGTCCAGGCGCTGCAGATCGGCGATCAGCTTCACGTCGGCCGATTCGAAACGCGCCGCCGCCGCCGAGGGCTCGGGCTCTTCGCCGCCGAAACGCAGCCAATCGGCGGGCACGCCCAGCCATTGCGCCAGAGTACGCAACTTTTCCTGGGTGGGAATGGCTTCGCCCACCAGCCATTTGCGCGCGGCATGCACGGTGATCGGGCGCCCCTCGAAGCGGATATTGAATTCGCGCGCCAACTGGGTTGGGCTGTCGGGGGAATAATCGGCATTGCGGAGGGCTTGCCGCAGCCGCTCGCTAAAACCTTCTCGTTCAATCGATGGATTCATTAGGTTGCACTATCTCACGTCGATCAATGACAGTCAGTTCTGCCGGCCCACAAAACTGTCTGTGACTGAATGTGTAAAGCAGACGCAACAGGGTAACACATCTGCATTTCCGTTTCCGTATTGCAGGGTCGGGCGGGGCGAATCTTGAAGGTGGCCTCAAAAGGAAGAGGGTTCGGGCAGTCGACTTTGCGTGTCTATCGAAATGATGCGCAGCGCTTCCGGCAGTCCTACCGCCGCACTGAATACGGAGCGTGCGGCGCTCTCAGGCCGGCAGTGCATGCCGTCCGGCTGGCAGGTCCCGGCAATTCCCGGAATTACTTCCCGAGGGCGTCCCGGCGATTGGTCAGGGCCACACCGGCAACCACCAGCACGCCGCCCACGACCATGGAAAGCAGCACCGGCTCACCTAGCAGCAGCGTGCCCAGCGTCACTCCGAATACCGGTACCAGGTTGTTGAAGACGGCGGTGCGTGCCGGCCCGATGGCCTTGACGCCTTCGTAGTACCAGATAAAGCCGGCGACCGTGCCGAAGGCGCCGAGGTAGGCGATGGAAGCAAGCACTTGCCAGTCGAAACGCGCGATTTCGACCGTCGGTATCTCGAAGATGGCGCCGACGCCCAGCATTGTCA
>JAEWBA010000390.1 GCA_023391395.1 Pseudomonadota bacterium | reverse complement strand
GAGGAAGGCCGCGCGCGCGCTCCACCATGCGGCGAGGCAAGCCAGCACGAGAACGAGGAGTGCGACTATCCAAGCTGAACGGATCTTCATCGCGTCTCTCCCCCTTCGATCGGCTCCGCTGGCGCCTGCCCGCCCTTTTCTGCCCCACTTTCGCTGCTCGCCAGGCGCGCACGCGCTTCGGGCGGCAGGCGGCTGGCGTCGGCGTTCTGGCTCAGTTGCAAAGCGCGGATATAGGCGACGATGGCCCATCGATCCGGCGGCGTGACGCGGTCAGCGTAGGAATACATCACGCCATAGCCTTGGCTCATCACATCGTAGAAATGCCTGTCCGGCGCCTGCCGCAGGCGCTCGCTGTGATAGGACGGCGGATGCGGGAAGCCGCGCCGCGCCACCAGCCCGTCGCCGTCTCCCGCCGGGCTGTGACAGGGCACGCAGTAAATCGTGTAGCGCTCCTGGCCGCGTTTGAGCAATTGCAGCGTGAGCGGATAGGGATTGGTCTGCGCCGCTTCCGCAGCCATGTTGTTGGCGACTTCGTTGGTGTCGACACGTCCACTGGAGGGGCCGGCGAAAGCGCCGGCGGCATAGGGAATGCTGTCGGGCGGCGGCGTGCGCGCGGAATTGCCGTCGGCGAAGAAGTTGCTGGGCCGGAAGGGCTTGTACTTGGGCTGGTCGTACATATCCTGCGCCGCCTTTTCGCAGGCTGCCAGGCCGACGGCCAGACCGACCGCAAGGCAGGCAGCCCGACATAGACGAAGCAGCGGGTTCATGCCGGCACCTCCGCCACCGACAGCGGTTGCAAGCTTCGCAGGAATGCCTTGCAGCCTTTCGCCTCGAAGCGCGGATCACGCGCGGGCAGGCACAGGAAGAAGCGGTTGCGCGTGGCCTGCTCGAAATCGGGTGCGTTGAAGACCGGATGGCGCAGGCGCGGCAGGCCGTTGGCAATCAGCATGCCGACCACCGCGGCCAGCGCCGCTCCCAGGATGACCAGCTCAAAGGTGGCCGGGATGAAGGAGGGCCAGCTATGCAAAGGTCGGCCGCCGACATTGATCGGATAATCGATCACCGCCGAATACCATTGCAGAAAGTAACCTCCCAGCCCGCCCACGATGCCGCCGGCCAGCACCATCGCCGGCACGCGGTTGCGCTTGAAGCCGACCGCCTCGGCCAAGCCTTCGACCGCGTAGGGCGCATACGCCTCCAGCTCTTGATAGCCCTCCTCGCGCGCGCGCCGGGCGGCCCTCAGCAAATCCTCGGCACTGCGGAATTCCGCGATCAAGCCGTAGAGCGGCGCGCTCATGATTTTTTCTCCGCACTCTCATGCACCAGTTCGCGCATCTCGGCAATCGAGATCGCCGGCAAAAAGCGCAGGAACAGCAGGAATAGCCAGACAAAGAAGGCGATCGAGCCGAGCAGCGTGATCCAGTCCCACACCGTGGGATAAAACATGCCCCAGGCCGAAGGCATGAAATCGCGGTGCAGGCTGGTCACGACGATCAGGAAGCGTTCCATCCACATGCCGACATTGACGACCAGGCTCAGCACGAACAAGGCCAGCGCGCTATGCCGCACGCCGCGCCACCACAGCAATTGCGGCACCAGCACGTTGCAGACCAACATCGCCCAGTACACCGGCGCGTAGGGCCCGATCCAGCGATTGATGGTCATGTATTGCTCGAACTCGTCGCCGCTGTAGAAGGCGGTGAACATTTCGGAGGTATAGCCGTAGACGACGATCAGGGAAGTCGCCAGCATCACCTTGGCCGCATTGGCGAGGTGGCGCTGCGTGATGAAATCCTCCAGTCCGAAGAAATGGCGCAGCGGGATCGCCAGCGTCAGCACCATGGCGAAACCGGAAAACAGCGCACCGGCCACGAAGTAAGGAGGGAAGATGGTGGAGTGATAGCCCGGCGTATTGCCGATGGCGAAATCCAGCGACACCACCGAATGCACGGAAATCACCAGCGGCGTCGCCAGGCCAGCCAACAGCAGGTAGGCGCTCTCGTAGCGCGCCCAGTGCCGCGCCTCGCCGCGCCAGCCGAGCGCCAGCAAACCGTAGGCGACGCGCGCGAAGCGCCGACCCGAGGCGCAGGCGCGGTCGCGCAGCGTCCCGAGGTCGGGGATCAGGCCCACGTACCAGAACAGCAACGACACGATCAGATAGGTGCTGATGGCAAAGATGTCCCATACCAGGGGACTGCGCCATTGCGGCCAGACATTCATCACGTCGGGATACGGGACCAGCCAGTAGAAGAACCAGGGCCGCCCCAGGTGCAGGATGGGAAACAGGCCGGCGATGCTGGCGGCGAACAGGGTCATCGCCTCGGCGAAGCGGTTGATCGAGGTGCGCCATTTCTGCCGTAACAGCAGCAGAAAGGCCGAGATGAAAGTGCCGGCGTGGCCTATGCCTATCCACCAGACGAAGTTGCCAATGGCGAAGCCCCAGGCGACCGGGATGTTTACGCCCCAGATGCCGACGCCGACCGCGAACAGCCAGGCGATGGCACCAAACAACATCAGCGTGCCGGCGAAGGTAAAGAGAAAAGCCGTCAACCATGGCCAGCGCACCGGCCGCGCCAGCACCAGGCCGGCGATCTTGTCGGTAACGCTGGCGTATCCCCAGCCGGCGCGCAGCACGCCGATATCCTTGGAGACCGGCGGCGATGCGGATGGTGGAGAAGAGTCGTGCATGCTTCACCTTTGGATCTCTCCCGCTCCTGCAAGGAGGAGGAGCTGGAAGCGGTACGCTGAAATTTCCCTCATGGCTTCACTCCAGTTCAGGATCGGGATTCAGCACCAGCGCCGCATAAGTGGTGCGCGGCCGCGTGTTCAGTTCGGCCAGCAGCGTGTAATCCAGCGGCGAGGCCTTGGCGCGATTCAGCTTGCTGGCCGGATCGTTCAAGTCGCCGAACACGATGGCCTCGGTCGGGCACACGGCCTGGCAGGCGGTCACCACTTCGCCGTCACGCACGCGGCGCCCCAGCTTTTCCGCCTCGAGGCGCGCTCGCGTGATGCGCTGCAGGCAGTAATTGCACTTTTCCATCACGCCGCGGCGACGCACCGTCACTTCCGGGTTGTAGGCGGGCGCGGGGCGATCGAAGCCGGTGTCGGCGTATTTCAGGAAATTGAAGCGCCTGACCTTGTAGGGGCAGTTGTTGGAACAGAAGCGGGTACCGACGCAGCGGTTGTAGACCTGCACGTTCAAGCCCTCGCTGTCGTGCACGGTGGCGCCGACCGGGCACACCTCCTCGCAGGGCGCGGTCTCGCAATGCATGCAGGGCACCGGCTGGAACAGGATGCGCGGTCGCGCCGCCGGCCCGGCATAGTAGCGGTCGACCCGGATCCAGTGCATCTCGCGGCCGCGGCTCACCTCTTTCTTGCCCACCACCGGGATGTTGTTCTCTGCCTGGCAGGCGATGGTGCAGGCGTTGCAGCCGATGCAGGCGTTCAGGTCGATCGCCATGCCCCACTTGTAGTC
>JAEWBA010000367.1 GCA_023391395.1 Pseudomonadota bacterium | reverse complement strand
CTTCATCGAATACATGGACGTGGGCAGCTCCAATGGCTGGCGCATGGATGAAGTGCTGCCTTCGGCGGAAGTGATACGCCGCATCGCCGAAGAATTCGCACTGGAACCGATGGAGCACGCCCGGCCCGGCGAGACCGCCGAGCGCTGGCGCTATGTCGATGGCGGCGGCGAGATCGGTGTCATCTCCAGCGTCACGCAAGCCTTTTGCCACGACTGCAACCGCGTGCGCCTGTCCACCGAGGGCAAGCTCTACACCTGCCTGTTCGCCACCGCCGGCCACGATTTGCGTGCGCTGCTGCGCAATGGGCATGGCGACGAGGAAATCGCCACCGTGATGGCGCACATCTGGCGGGCGCGCGGCGACCGCTACTCGGAACTGCGGTCCGCCCATACCGAAGGCCTGCAGCCGGCACGGAAGAAGGTGGAAATGTCCTACATCGGCGGCTGAGCACCAGCCAAGCAAAAACATCCAACAGGGAGACACACCATGCCTATCGCGCGCGAACAAGTCACCGGAGTCATCCTTGCCGGCGGCCTCGGGACCCGCATGGGCAGCGTGGACAAGGGCTTGCAGAATTTTCGCGGCGCGCCCATGGTCTTGCAGGTAATCCTGCGCCTCTCGCCCCAGGTGGGCGCGCTGATGATCAATGCCAACCGCAACTTCGGACCCTACGAGGGCTTCGGGCTGCCGGTATGGCCGGATGAGGTCTCGGGCTTTGCCGGACCGCTGGCCGGGATTGCGACCGGCCTGGCGCATTGCGAAACGGAATACCTGATGACCGCGCCCTGCGATTCGCCCTTCCTGCCCGTGGATCTGGTCGAACGTTTAGGCGAGCGCCTGGAGGCCGAAGGCGCCGAGATCGCCGTGGCCGTGACCGGCGCGGGCGAGTCGCGCCAGCCGCACCCGGTGTTTGCCCTCATGAGGAGCACGCTGCTGCCGCACCTGAACCGCTATATGGACCAGGGCGGCCGCAAGATAGGGACCTGGTACAAGTCGCTGCGCCATGTCGAGGTGGAGTTTCCCGACGAGGAGGCGTTCCGGAACATCAATACGGTGGAGGAGTTGCGGCGCTATGAGGAAGAGCAGTGAGGCGCTCTTCTATTTGTCATTCCAAGCGCCCGTAGGGATGGTCGCGCCCGCCACCGCCAGTGGTTGGCTACCTTCCCCGAATCCCATCCCACAGCGCCGCATCAAAAAACAAGGCCCACGACATCCATGACGATGCCCAAAACCCCGCTTGCCGACATCATTTCCTGCCTCTCGGGCTACGACCCCGAGGCCTTGCCGGCCGCTCAGGCGCAGCGCATCATCCGCGACTTCGTCGAGCCAGTCACGACCGTGGAAAGGCTGGCCTTGCGCAGCGCACTGGGCCGCGTGTTGGCGCAAGACATCATTTCGCCGATCGACGTGCCGGCCCACGACAATTCCGCCATGGATGGCTATGCCCTGCGCGGCGCCGACCTCGACGCCGGCGCCGCCACCGTCTTGAAGCTGCGCGGCGCCGTCCATGCCGGCGGCATGCATGCGGGCGAGCTGGCGGCCGGCGAATGTGTGCGCATCATGACGGGTGCGCCCATGCCGGCGGGATGCGATACCGTGGTACCGCAGGAATTCGTGCAGCAGGCAGCCGAAGGGGAGGTGACGATTCCTCCCGGCGCCGTCAAGCCGGGCGACAACCGGCGCCTGCGCGGCGAAGACCTGCAAGCCGGCGCGCCGGCATTGCGGCGCGGCCGGATGCTGCGGCCGGCCGATCTGGGCATGCTGGCTTCGCTCGGCATTGCCGAAGCGCCGGTGTTTCGCCGTCCGCGCATTGCCTTCTTCTCCACCGGCGACGAATTGCGCTCGCTCGGCGAGCCGCTGGATGTGGGCTGCGTCTACGACAGCAACCGCTACACCCTGCACGGCATGCTGACCCGCCTGGGTTGCGACATCATCGACATGGGCGTGGTGCGCGACGACCCGGCGCTGCTGGAAGCGGCATTGCGCGAGGCCTGCGAGAGCGCCGACGCCATCATTACTTCGGGCGGCGTCTCGGTCGGCGAGGCCGATTACACCAAGCAGGTGATGGGCAAGCTGGGCGAGGTGGCGTTCTGGAAGATCGCCATGCGCCCCGGCCGCCCCATGGCCTTCGGCCGCATCGCCTCGGCCGGCAAGAGCGCCTACCTGTTCGGCCTGCCCGGCAACCCGGTCGCCGTGATGGTGACCTTCTACTTCTTCGCCCGCGAGGCCCTGCTGCGCCTGATGGGGACTGAAGCGGCGCCCTTGCCTCTGCTGCGCGCCGTATCGCAAACAGTGATTCGCAAGAGGCCGGGCCGTACCGAATACCAGCGCGGCATTGTCTCGGCCGGACCGGACGGCCGGCCGCAGGTGCGCCTGACCGGCGCCCAAGGCTCCGGCATCCTGCGTTCCATGTCCGAAGCCAACTGCATGATCGTCCTGCATCACGAGCAGGGTAGCGTCAATGCGGGCGACGAGGTCGAGGTCCTGCTGTTCGAGGGACTGGCGTAGCAGCTGCCGCCAAGTCACGCCTTTCCCATCGCGCCGCTTGGGGGGGCCGGCAGACGCATGCGCGGCCGAAAGCGTAAGGCGCCAAGCTTTGCCGGCGGCAGGAATGCGCTTATCCTTCGGCCAGTTTCCACCACCGTCAGAACAGGAAGATGCGGAAGAAGAACAAACTAAAGCGAGCCGCGCTTGCGCTCTTGTTTCCGTCGACATGCTTCGCGATCCACCCTTTGGCGAGCGAAGACACGGATACGCAGGGAAGCTCTCACTTCCAGCTGGAACTGAGCGTCGACAAGGACCGCCGCGAGCGCGGCGGCGAAGTGCGCTCGGCCACCGAAGCGAATGCGACTCTGACCTATGGGTTGACGGATAGCGTGGATGTGGCGCTGAACACGCCCTACCGCCGCTTGTCCGCCACCGATTCCGCCACCGAGAGGGGAGTCGGAGACGCCAGCTTGCTGCTGAAGTGGCGTTTCTGGGAGAGCGACGGCTTCAGCTTGGGCATCCGGCCGCAAATCGGGTTTGCCACCGGCGACGCGCAGCGCGGCCTGGGCGGCGGCAAGACCTCGTATGGCGCCACCCTGCTGGCGGCCCTGGAAAGGGAGAGCTACGTGTTCCTCGCGAACGCGGGCTACCGGTACAACAACAACTCGGTCGGCGATCGCACTGATCTCTGGAACGCCTCGGCAGCCGTGCTGTGGAAGCTCGCGCAGAGATGGAGGCTGGCACTGGATGTGGGCGGTTATCGCAATCCCGATCCCGCCATGCGCCAGAACCCCGCTTTCGCCATTTTCGGCCTCATTTACAGTCCCACGAAGGACTTGGACCTGGATGTCGGCGTCCGGAAGGGGCTCAATGACGCCGAGGTCGATCGTACTTTGGGCGTGGGGCTGACCATTCGCTGGTGATCGATTCGGCAGCGGCAAGTCTGGAACCATCGGCCATCCGGCCGACTCAGGAGGCGCGCGGTTTGTCTTTATGCTGGCGTGCTTCCCAGGCCTTCAGCTCTTCCCGGTATTGCTCTAACTCCTCCGCATACAGGTCGAACACGCAGGGATCGCAGCCGCTGTGGCAGCACTCGTCATTGTCCGGCCGTACGGGCGG
>JAEWBA010000309.1 GCA_023391395.1 Pseudomonadota bacterium | reverse complement strand
GGTCGTCACCTGGCCGGCATCGCCACCAGCGCACAGGCTGAATTCACCCGCGTTGCAGAAGAGCAGTTCGCTGAAGCCGGCCGCAAGGTTTCCGCCCTGGTCGATGACGTGACCAAGAACGCACCGGCCGGTTCGGAAAACGTGATTGCCATCGTCAAGTCCGCGATCGGCAACGCCAATGCCGGTTACGAGCAATTCACCAAGAGCACCAAGCAGGCGGTTGAAGTGATGGAAGCCAACCTGAACAGCGCCGTCGCGCAGTTCTCGCAAGCTGCGGAAAAGACCACGGCTAACGGCCGCGCCCGTCGCTAATTTCCCTCTTGCGTAAAGGAAGAACGGGCCCTCGCGGCCCGTTTTTCTTTGTATGGTGCCAGCGTAGCGGGACGATCAATCCAGGCTGCGCGCATGCAGCACGTCGATGATGAGATCCGAAGCCGCCCGCGCGACACAAGGGAGGATATATCCTTCGCGCTTTTCCTCGGGACTCAAGCCGGGCCATTCGATGGCGTAAGTGACCTGGCCGCTCAACAGGCGGCACATGCAGGTGCGGCAGGTGCCGTTGCGGCAGGAACTGGGCAAGCGGATGCGGGCATCCCTGGCGGCCTGCAGCAGCGAAACGGATGGCGAGGCCTCGAAATACAAGGCCTTGCCGGCGATGTCGACCTGAAAGCGGTCAGAAATGGAAGACATGATGCGGACAGGACGTGGCGGAACGCCCGCCAAGTGCGGCCCTGTCCGCCATCCGGATCAAGGCGCCGATATGATAGCGGTAAGTTCCTCGCGCGTGCCGGGGACCGCCGCGCCTTGCGCATCCAGTTGTTCGGTGCGGATATTGCCGAAGCCTTTTGCCACCCACACCATGCTCCTGAAAGTCGTTCCTCCTTCCGAGGATTCGACACGGATCTTGCACACATCCGTGAAGGTCCGGCCGCCGAGCGTGAGCGCCTCGACGCCGACAAAAGTGATTTGCCCGGTAATGGTTGTGGTGGTGGTTGCCGGGGCGGGCCTCAGGTCTGTCTTGGTCTCCACATAGGACAGGCGTACCGTCTGTCCGGCGGCCATATCGACCGGGAAGCGCGCATCGGCCGAAAAGACCTCTTTCGAAGAAAGTACACCCTTGTCGTCATAGTCGACACCTCCCAGCAGGCGTACGTAGGTATTGTCTACGGCCACATAGGCACCGCCAAAGCGCGTGTCATTGGCGCGCAATTCCATCCAGCCGGTAACCGTCTGGCCCTCGAAAGCTTCCTGCACAATCAATTGCTTCGAGCCATCGCTCATCGAATACTTCGTGCCCGGCGTCCACTTGAAGCACTCGCCCAAAGTAGCCGTCTTTACCGGGACTGAATCCCGGGACGGCTGCTGTTCCGCCGTGCCCGGGGCCGGCGACCCGCCGCCACAGGCGGCAAGCAGTATTGCCGTCCCGAGAGCGGTCAGCCTGGTCGGAAAGGCACGGAGGTGCAGATGTGGGAATTGGCGATTCATATTGACGCTCCCTGGAGTGAGTTATTGATTATGAAATTTGCAAGAAGCTAGCAAATCAATATCAATACGTCAACATTGAATCCCCTTGGCCCCGTCTCTTCAGCCGCGCGGATGGTGCTGCGCATGCAGCGTCTTCAGGCGCTCGCGCGCCACATGGGTGTAGATCTGGGTCGTGGAAATGTCTGCGTGCCCCAAGAGCAGTTGCACCACGCGCAGATCTGCGCCATGGTTGAGCAAATGGGTGGCGAAGGCGTGGCGCAGGGTGTGCGGCGACAGCGGCGCATGAATGCCGGCGGTGTGCGCGTGCTTCTTGATCAGGGTCCAGAACATCTGGCGCGTCATCGGGCCGCCGCGCGCGGTGACGAACAAGGCGTCGTCGATCTGGCCATTCAGGATGGCCGCCCTGGCCTCCTTCAGATAGCGCTCGATCCAGGCGCGTGCCTCTTCGCCAAAGGGCACCAGGCGCGTCTTGCCGCCCTTGCCGGTGATGCGCAGCACGCCTTCGTTCATGCCGACTTCCACCGATTTCAGCAATACCAGTTCCGATACGCGCAAGCCGCTCGCATACATCAGTTCCAGCATGGTACGGTCGCGCAGGCCGAGCGCCGTGTTGACATCCGGTGCCGCCAGCAAGGCCTCGACCTGGGCTTCCGAGAGCGTCTTCGGATGACGCGGCGGCTGCTTGGCATTCTTCAGCCGCAGACAAGGATCGACATGGATCCTGTTTTGCCGCAGGGCGAGCTGGTAGAAGCGCTTGAGCACCGCCAGGCGGCGATTGGCCGAACTCGCCTTGGTGTCGGCATGGCGGGCGGCGAAGTAGGCATGGATGTCGTCCGCCTGCGCCGCGAACAGGGTTTTTCCGCGCATGTTCTGCAGCCACTCGGCAAACAAGCGCAGGTCGCGCCGATAGGCATCGAGCGTATTCCGGGCCAGGCCGTCTTCCAGCCACAGCGTGTCGCAGAATTCATCGATGGCGACCTGACTGGCCGCAAGACTGGTACTCACCGATACCCCGGCACGCCTTCATGCGCCAGCAACCAGCGCTTGACGCCCACATGAAAACCCATCTCGTCGTCGTGATTGGAAAATCCACCCAAGCCG
>JAEWBA010000234.1 GCA_023391395.1 Pseudomonadota bacterium | reverse complement strand
GCGTATAGCGCCATCAGACCAGCCTGTCGGTCAAATCCACCACGCGCGAGATTTCATCGAGCGTGGTGGTGCCGTCAAGGACGCGACGCACGCCATCCTCGACCAGGGGACGAAAGCCGCTTGCGAGAGCGGCGCTGCGCAGTTCGCGCCCGGTGGCACGGCGCGCAATCAGATCGTCCATTTCGCCGTTGATCTTGAGCAGCTCCATCAGGCCGACGCGGCCCTTGTAGCCCTGATGTTCGCAACGCTCGCAGCCGACGGCGCGGTAGATGACTGCGCTGCCGTCCTCATCGCCGAGGCCGAGCAGGCGCCGCTCCAGGCCATCCGGCGCTACCGACTCCTTGCAGTGCGGGCACAGCTTGCGTACCAGGCGCTGAGCGACGATGCCGATGATGTTGCCGGCCAAAATGTCGGGCAGGATGCCGAGGTCGAGCAGGCGTGGAATGGCACCGATGGCGGAATTGGTGTGCAGGGTTGAATAAACCTGGTGGCCGGTCATGGCGGCGCTGAATGCCATTTCCGCAGTTTCGGTATCGCGGATTTCGCCGACCAGGATGATGTCCGGGTCCTGCCGCATCATGGAGCGGATGCCGTTGGCGAAACCCATCTTCGCCGACTCGTTGACCGAGGTCTGGCGGATCATGCTCATCGGGTATTCCACCGGATCTTCCAGGGTCATGATGTTGACCTTTTCGGAATTGACGTGGTTGAGCACGGAATACAGGGTAGTGGTCTTGCCGCTGCCGGTAGGGCCGGTGACCAGGATGATGCCTTCCGGCCGCGCGATCATCAGCTTCAACAGCATCAGCGTGTCGTCCTGCAAGCCCAGACTGTCGAGCGGTACGATGCCCTTTTGCCGGTCGAGAATTCGCAGCACGATGTTTTCGCCGTGTGCGGTCGGCTGTGCCGAAGCGCGGAAGTCGATCTGCCGGCCCGAAAAGCTGATCGAGATGCGGCCATCCTGCGGGGCGCGTGTCTCGGCGATATTCATGTTGCTCATCACCTTCAGGCGCACCGCCATCGCCGGCCAATAGGTTTTGTGCAGGCTGCGCACCTGGCGCAGGATGCCGTCGATGCGGTAACGGATGCGCAGGAAAAATTGCTCCGGCTCGAAGTGAATGTCGGAGGCGTTGCGCTGCACGGCGTCGGCCAGCAGCGCATCCATCAGACGCACCAGCGGCTGGCTGTATTCGTCGGATACCGACTGCAGGCTCTGGTAATTGATCTCGCCGGTCTCGATCTCGTGCAGGATGCCGTCGATGGACAGTTCGAAGCCGTAGTACTGGTCGATGGCACGCGCGATCTCGGACTCGCCGGCCAGCATGGGCATGACGCGGATGTCCTTGCCCAGCATGGCGCTGATCTGGTCCAGCGCAACGATATTGCTGGTGTCGGCCATGGCCAGCATCAGCTCGCCGGTCTGGCGCTCCAACACGAGGGGGAAGACGCGGTAGCGCTTGGCGACTTCCTTGGGAATCAGCTTGATGGCAGCGGCGTCCACCACCAGCTTGGTGAGATCGGCACTCTGCTGGTTGAGGTTTTCACTCAAGGCCTCGCGCACCGTGGCTTCGGTGACGAAGCCGAGGTTGACCAGGAGCTTGCCGAGCGGATCGCCGCTGCGCTTTTGCTCGATCAGGGCAATGCGCAATTGGTCTTCGCTGATGACCCCTTTTTCGATCAGCAGGGAACCGAGCGGACGTTTCTTTTGCTCTGTCATGGCTGGTTCCCGTCCCGGTACGACATGGGCATCCTGCTCATTGCGCCGCCCGCAATTCGCCGATGCGCGCCTGGACAGTGGCAGCGAGGAAGGCGGCCGGCCCGCGCGCGGCCAGTGTCAGCGCCTTCTGGTAGTACTCCAGCGCCAGCCGGGATTGGTCGAGACGGTCGAGGCTGACCGCCAGGTTGAAGGCATAGTCGGCGCTGTCCGGATTACCGGTATAGGCGCCGAAATACGCTTGCTGGGCTTCGTTCCAGCGCGACTGCTGGGCATAGAGGTTCCCCAAGGCGAAGGAGAGGGCGCCCGAATGCGGATGCTGCGCCAGCGCCTTCTTCAGGCGGCTTTCGCTTTGCACCGGATCTCCGTGCTGGAGACCGAGCAGGCCGGCGATTGCCTCAGGATCGGCGGGGTCGGCTTCCAGCAGCCGCAGATAGTGACCGCCTGCCTGGTCCCATTTCTCGCGCTTGACGGCGATCGCCGCCATGCCCAGCAAGGCGTCGCGGCTGTTGGGATCCTGACGCAGGGCGCTGCGGTAATGCTTTTCCGCACCCTCGATGTCGCCACCCATGAAAGCCTGGTAAGCCTGGGTCAGCGCCGGATTGATCTGGGTGGCCGTGACGCCGCGGCGAAATTGGATTCCGGCGGGTTCGGCCATCGGCGCCGCTATCGTTTCCATGCGCGGCTCAGACATGCCTGGTGGCGGCGCGCTGGTGGCGGAGGAGGTGGCAGTGGCGCGGGCTAAGGGCGCCGCATCCATGCTAGTCGGTGCGGCGAGAGCGATCGCCGGCACAGGATCGGGCGTGGCGACGGTCTCCTGTGGCGGAGTCGGCGCATTGGCGGCGTCTGCTTCGGCAATCGTTTCACCGGCAAGCGGTGCCATAGTCTGTATTGGGACGATGCCGCTTCCGACATTCATGCTCTGATACCAAACATAGCCGCCAATGGCGACTCCCACTAGCGCCGCGATGCCGCCACCAGCGATCCATGCAACGCGGCGACTAGCGCGCTGCTTGGCGGCGAAGACGGTACGGGCCTTGCCCTGCGC
>JAEWBA010000200.1 GCA_023391395.1 Pseudomonadota bacterium | reverse complement strand
GAACAAGCATTCTGTCGGTATTCCGGTTGATGGAGTGGATCGCTAATCAAGCCCGTGCATCGTGAGGTTCCCTCACCGGCAGAGAATCAAGACGCGCCACGGCATCCGCCCTGGCGAACTCGCTTATGGCCTGGCGCAGCAGGTCCAGCCCGCTGCCGCTCTGAGCGCTGACAAAAACACGCCGGATTCTATCATATTCGTCACGCTCCAAAGCCGGCTCCAGCCCGGCGGCATCGATCTTGTTCCACACCAGGATCTGCGGAATATGGTCGGCACCGATCTCCTTGAGCACCATATTGACCTGGTCCACCTGCTCCATGCGGACCGGGCTGGCCGCATCCACGACGTGCAGGAGCAGGTCGGCATGCACGGTTTCTTCCAGCGTCGCACGGAAGGCCGCCACCAGTTGGTGCGGCAGTTCGCGGATGAATCCGACCGTATCCGACAGCACCACGCTGCCCACCTCGTCCAGGTAGACACGCCGGGAAGTCGTGTCCAGGGTGGCGAACAGCTGGGCGGCCGCATAGGCGCGCGCCTTGGTCAAGGCATTGAAGAGAGTCGATTTGCCGGCATTGGTATAACCGACCAGCGAGATCGAAAAGGTATTGTTGCGGCCGCGGGCGCGCCGCTGCGTCTCACGCTGTCGATGCAACTTGTCCAAACGTGCGCGCAAGGCCTTGACCCGATCGCCGAGCAGGCGCCGGTCGGTCTCGAGCTGCGTTTCGCCGGGACCACGCAGGCCAATGCCGCCCTTCTGCCGCTCCAGGTGGGTCCAGCCGCGCACCAGGCGGGTGGACAGGTGCTGCAACTGCGCCAGTTCGACCTGCACCTTGCCTTCATGGCTTTTCGCGCGCTGCGCGAAGATGTCCAGGATCAGGCTGGTGCGGTCGACCACGCGCGTCTTGAGATGGCGCTCGAGGTTGCGCTGCTGGGCCGGCGACAAGGCGTGATTGAAGATGACGATGTCGAGCTGGTTTTCCTCGACGGCGCACGCGACCTCTTCGGCCTTGCCTGAGCCGACGAACAAGGCCGCGTCCGGACTACCGCGCCTACCTGTGAGGGTGACGATCGGGTCAGCTCCGGCGGACCGGACCAGCAGGGAAAGTTCTTCAAGACTTGCAGCAAAATCGCCTTCGCCGAAGTCGACGCCGACTAGTGCTGCGCGCATTGGAGGAGGGATCGGAGCAGCGGTCGCTTATTCCGCATCCGATTCGACGTTGAGGTTGACCGCGCGTGCAGGGACAACAGTGGATATTGCATGCTTATAGACCATCTGCGTAACAGTGTTGCGCAGAAGAACGACATATTGGTCGAACGATTCGATATGCCCCTGCAGCTTGATCCCGTTGACGAGATAGATGGAAACAGGGACGTGTTCTTTGCGTAAGGCGTTGAGGAAGGGGTCTTGTAACAATTGCCCTTTATTGCTCATGGCAGCTCCATGGTGTTGTTGTGATCAGGAGTTGGAGGCACTTGAGCGGATTTCAAGTGCGACCGATACGGTGAATTACGAATGTAATCGATTTTTGCGTTTCGTGCCAAAAACGGCTTATTTCTCATCCTTGGCAAAAGGATTTTTGCTGGAACGCAGTTCGATACGTAATGGAGTACCGACCAGGGAAAAAGTTTCACGAAAGTGCTTTTCCAGGTAACGCTTGTAATTGGCGTCGATTGCTTCCAGCGCGTTGCCGTGAATGACGACGATGGGCGGATTCTGGCCGCCCTGGTGGGCATAGCGCAGCTTGGGCCGCACCGAGCCTTTGCGCCGCGGTTGCTGATGCTCCACCGCCTCGATCAGGGCGCGCGTCAGCTTGGGCGTGGACAGCTTGGCCATGGCGGCGGCATACGCCGCATCCACCGATTTCATCAAGGGGCCGATGCCGGTGGACTTGAGTGCCGAAATGAAGTGGAACTTGGCGAAGAACAGGAAACTGAGCTTGCGCTCGATGTCCATCTTGATTTCATCGCGCCGGTCGGCCGACAAGCCGTCCCACTTGTTCACCCCCACCACCAAGGCTCTTCCCGATTCCAGGACGAAACCAGCGATATGGGCATCCTGTTCCGAAATGTCCTGGCTGGCATCGAGCAGCAGTACGACGACGTTCGCTTCCGAAATCGACTGCAGGGTTTTGACGACGGAGAATTTCTCGATCGCTTCGAAGACCTTGCCGCGCCGCCTGATGCCTGCCGTATCGATCAAGGTGTATTGCTTGCCGTCACGCTCGAAGGGGATCTCGATGGCATCGCGCGTGGTTCCCGGCATGTCGAAGGCGATCACGCGCTCTTCTCCGAGGAGAGCATTGACCAGCGTGGACTTGCCCACGTTGGGGCGGCCGACGATGGCGATGCGGGTGCCGCGGCCCTGCTTCGCCTCCTCCGTGTCTTCCTCGATTGCCGGCTGCTGGGCATAAGCGGTATCGAGCGCCTGTTCGACCAGATCGGCAACCCCGTCGCCATGCGCAGCCGAGATGACATAGGGATCGCCCATGCCAAGCTCGTAGAAATCGGCCGTGACGGACGTGTATTTCATGCCTTCGGCCTTGTTGACGACCAGCATGACGGGACGGCCGGACTTGCGCAGGAAGTCGGTGATCGTCTTGTCGTGCGGGGTCAGACCCTGACGGCCATCAACGATGAAGACCACGACATCCGCCTCGGCCACCGCCTGCCGCGTCTGCTTGGCCATCTCGTGCATGATGCCTTCCTTGGCCACCGGCTCGAAGCCGCCGGTATCGATGACCAGAAACGGGCGCTCGCCGACGCGACCTTCGCCGTAGTGACGGTCACGGGTCAAGCCCGGCAGGTCCGCCACCAGGGCATCGCGCGAGCGCGTAAGCCGGTTGAACAGCGTGGATTTGCCGACATTGGGTCGGCCAACTAATGCAATAACCGGCTTCATCTACTCAATCGGCCGCCAGCGCGACCAGTGTCCCCGCCTGTGTTTGAAAAAGTGCGGTAGCGCCGCCAAGCAGCGGCACGGCTGCGATGACGCGGCTGCCGTCGGTGGCTGCACGCGCCACGAATGCGCCATCCTCGCGCGCCAGGAAATGCACGTATCCCTGCCCGTCACCTACCGCCACGGCACGCCCGAATGGGACCGGCGATGACAGGTTCCGGTTCGCCAGCTTTTCGTTGCGCCATGCGCTGCTGCCGCTATCGCGCGCGAAAGCGTATACGGCACCGCGCTCGTCGACGGCATAGACGAAATGCTCGTCCACGCCCACGCCGACTTCGCTCGACAATTCCCTGGCCCAGCGCACCGCGCCGCTGGCGGCATCGAAACAGGCAAGCCGGCCCTGATAGGCAACTGCGCAGATTTCGCTTCCAACCAATACCGGCGCGCCCGAAATATCGGCAACACGTTCCAGTTCCGTGGTACCACGCGGATCGCCGACCGCCACTTCCCACCGCGGTCCGCCGTTACCCAAGGCCAGCGCGAGCAAGCGCCCGCCCGGCAGACCGACGAAAGCGGTCTCCCCAGCGATCGCGATGCCGGGCGCGGTGCGCAGGGTCAGAGGCGGGACCGTGCGCTGCACGATCCAGCGGCGCGTGCCCGACTCCGCATCATAGGCGGCGATGCGATTGTCGATGCTGCGCACCACTACCAGCCCTTGGCCGACGGCCGGCGCCGACAACACCTCGCTCGATGTCTGGGCCTTCCAGCGCAATCTGCCTTGGGCATCGTAGGCCAGAAGAGTGCCCTTTTGGGCCGCCACCACCACGGTGGCTCCGTCGCTGCCCACGCCCGCAGTCAAAGGCATGTCGGCATTGATGCGCCACAGCTGCCTGCCGCTGGCTGCCTCCAGGCGCACGACGGTTCCGTCGGCTGCGGCGGCGAACACGCTGTCGCTGGTCACCGCCGGCGTGAAGCTGAAGGCGCCTGCATTGCCCAGCGAGGTAGCCCAGGCCGTGCGTACGTTCATGGTGGGCGCGAATTCCACCAGCGCCGCCGGCGGATTGCGCGGTTCTGCCTTCTTGGCGAAGGGATTCAATGAGGACAAGGTGGAACAACCGGCGAGCATGCCGGCCAGACCGACATACGCGAGTTTGACTGCGATACGCATTATTTCCCCTTATTGTTGATTGCGCCGATTGCTTAACCGACGGCCTTGGCCGAAGCGCCGCCGATCGCGTCCAGCTTCAATTGGATCAACTGGCGGCCTGGATTTTTTTCATCTGTCTTTTCCAGGGCCAGCTGATAAGCCGCACGCGCCTCCTCGATCTTGTTCTGGGCGGTCAGGATATCTCCCCTGCGGTCCGCCACCAGACCGGCAAACTGCGAAGAGAAGCGGCCATCCAGCAGCTTGAGGCCTTCATCGTAGGCCTTTTCGTCGAGCAGGATGCCGGCCAGGCGGATCTTGGCGATCGATTTGTAGTCCTCGTCGCGGCCATGTTCCACCACCCATTGCAATTGCTCCTTGGCGGTCTTCGCATCATTGGCCTCGTAGGCCGTCTTCGCCGCTGCCAAAGCAGCCATCTGGGCATAGGCGGTGCGCTTGAATCGCTCTTCCATGTCGGCCGCGGCACGCTGCACCTTGGCATTGTCCTTCGCCGCCACTGCGCGTTCCAGTTCCTCGTACAGCTGCGCGGCCTGCACCGACTGGCTGCGCTGATAATAATGCCAGCCGGACCATGCGGCATAGGCGCCCAGCACGATGATCAACAACCAGGTCAGCAGGTTGCCGTACTGTTTCCACCACGCCTTCAAAGTGGCGAGTTGTTCCTGTTCTTCGAGATCGTATGCCATGGTGTCGCGGTCTTAGTGGTGATGATGATGGTGTTCGGGATGATCGCAGTCGTCGCCGCAGGTGATCTGGTCAAGTAGATAGTCGGCCACCGCGTCGAAAGGAACGCTGGCCTGCTGGCCGCCGGCGTCGCCCGAGCGCAGATCCTTGACGCTGGCCACGCCCTTGGCGACTTCGTCCTCGCCCAGGATGACCGCATACCCGGCACCGCTCGCGTCGGCCCGCTTCATTTGCGACTTGAAGCTGGAGGCGCCGCCGGCCGCAGCGCAATGCAGGACCACGTCCAGGCCAGCATCGCGCAGCCGCTCAGCTACGACGAAGGCCTGCATCTGGGCTTGCTCGCCCTGGTGCACGACATAAACGTCACACTGGTTCGGCGCATACTGCTCGCCCGCAGCCTTCATCAGTTCCAGCAAGCGCTCCACGCCGATGGCAAAACCACAGGCAGGGGTCGGTTTGCCGCCGAACATTTCGACCAGCGGATCATAACGACCGCCACCGCAGACCGTCCCCTGCGAGCCGAGTTGATCCGTAACCCACTCGAACAC
>JAEWBA010000154.1 GCA_023391395.1 Pseudomonadota bacterium | reverse complement strand
GTGCTGGACTATGGCAAACCGATTGCCGAAGGTTCGCCGGCGGAAGTGCAGAAGCATCCTGCGGTGATCGAAGCCTATCTCGGGAAAGCGCACTGATGAGCGACCTCGTCCTGCAAATCCGTGCCTTGAAGGTGGCATACGGAGGCATCCAGGCGGTCAAGGGCATCGACCTGGAAGTCCGGGCCGGCGAACTGGTGACCTTGATCGGTGCCAACGGTGCCGGCAAGACCACGACGCTCAAAGCGATCACCGCCACGCTTCCGGACTGTCGGATCGAAGGCGAGATCCGTTATGCCGGCCAGCCCTTGGGCGGCAGGTCTTTTGAGCTGGTAAAGCGCGGCCTGGCGATGGTGCCGGAAGGGCGGGGCGTATTTGCGCGCATGTCGATCCGCGAAAATCTGTTGATGGGCGCTTACACGCGCACCGACAAGGCCGGCGTCGAAGCGGATATCGGCAAGTGGTTCGGCATTTTCCCGCGGCTGAAGGAGCGCGCCGGGCAACTGGCCGGCACGCTGTCGGGAGGCGAGCAGCAGATGCTGGCCATGGCGCGCGCCCTGATGGGCCAGCCGCGCCTGCTTTTGCTGGACGAGCCTTCCATGGGCCTGTCGCCGCTCATGGTGGAAAAAATCTTCGATGTCGTGCGCACCATCGCCGCGCAGGGCGTCACCATCCTCTTGGTTGAACAGAACGCGCGCCTGGCATTGCAGGCTGCGAACCGCGCCTATGTCATGGATTCGGGTCTGATCACCATGGCCGGTGACGCGCACGAGATGCTCGACGACCCAAGAGTCAAGGCCGCCTACCTGGGAGAAGAATAAGGCCCTTGCCCTTGCTCAGGATCGGCGCCAGAAAGGCCAATGCGCGAGGGACCGGTCGGTGGCTGCCTGCGCATCGCGCAAGGCGGCGTCGGGTACCAGCTTGAGCAAGGCCGGAACAGCCAGCGCCAGCAAGGTGATGTCGTCCACCCAACCCAGTACCGGCACCAAGTCGGAAATCAAATCGATCGGGCTGATGACATAGAGGGCCAGCAGCAGCGCCAGCACTTTGACCTTGCGCGGTGTGCCCGCATGACGAAAGGCATGCCAGAGCACGACCATGTCGCGGCTGGCGAGGCGAAGCAGGCGGCGCAAACGTGACAACATTGCAAACTCCGATAAGAGTGGATCCAGACTTTATCGCAATTGGACCTTGGGTACGGCTCGAGGTTTAACGGCTTGCGATCATGGGGCATAATCAAAAAATTCAAGGAGCCATCATGAAATTTGCTTTTACTCCCGCCGCACCCGCCGTTGTTCCCATTGCCCAAAGCGAACAAGTCTTTCCCGTCCACCGGATATATTGCGTCGGACGCAATTACGTGGAGCATGCCAAGGAAATGGGAGGCACGGGGCGGGAAGAGCCATTCTTTTTCATGAAGCCGGCTGACGCCGTGCTGCCGGTGCCGAATGGCACGACAGCCGAGATGCCTTATCCGCCCATGACCTCGGACCTGCACCACGAGATCGAACTGGTGGTGGCCATCGGAAAAGGTGGGCGGGACATTACGGTTGCCGATGCCCTCACTCATGTGTGGGGCTATGCCGTCGGGATCGACATGACACGCCGCGACCTGCAGTCGGAGGCAAAAAAGTCCGGCAAGCCCTGGGATACCAGCAAGGGATTCGACTATTCGGCGCCGGTCGCCCCTATCCACCCGATCACGGCAACCGGACCCATCGACGCCGCGGCAATTTATCTGAACGTCAATGGCCAGTCGCGGCAGAACAGCGACGTGAACAAGCTCATCTGGAGCGTTGCCGAAATCATCGCGCATCTGTCGCGCTTCTTCACCTTGCAGCCCGGCGACCTCATTTTCACCGGCACACCGGAAGGCGTCGCTGCCGTCAGCCGTGGCGACTTGCTGGAAGGCGGCATTGCCGGTCTGGGCGAATTGCGCGTGCGCCTCGTCTAAGAAGAGTTGCCTCATCGGGATTTTCGAGCATGGAACTCTACAGCTATTTCCGCAGCTCGGCCTCGTACCGGGTCCGGATCGCCCTCAATCTGAAGGGCTTGCCCTATGACACCGTCCCGGTGCATCTGCTCAAGCAGGGCGGCGAACAATTGTCGGCGCAATACCGTAAGCTCAATCCCGCTGCACTGGTGCCGACCCTGGTCGACCAGGAAGCCGGGCCGAATGCGATCGTCACCCAGTCGCTCGCCATCATCGAGTATCTGGAAGAAACGCATCCTGTTCCGCCGCTTCTGCCGGCGGATGCGCTTGAACGGGCTTATGTCCGCAGCCTGGCGCTTTCCATTGCCTGCGACATCCATCCCCTGAACAACCTGCGGGTGCTGCGCTATCTGGTACGTGAGCTGCAGGTGGAAGAGGAGGCCAAGAATGCCTGGTACCGGCATTGGTGCGAGCAAGGCCTTGCAGCGATCGAAGCGGTTCTTTCTGGCAGCGGACGCGCCAGCATCTTCTGTCTCGGGGAGCAACCCACTCTCGCCGACTGCTGCCTGGTGCCACAGGTAGCCAATGCGCAGCGCTTCGGCTGCGACTTATCGCAGCTGCCAACCGTCATGCGCATCAACGAGGCCTGTCTGGCGCTGGATGCCTTCGCATTGGCGGCGCCTGGAAAACAACCCGACGCCGAATAGCGCCAGCGGATGCCGTGCACCGCCGGCTTCACGCTTTGCCTTACTTGGACGACCCGTCAGACTTCGGCTCCGTGGAGGAACCGCTCGAAGAGCTACGGCCGGAATCCATGCTGCGCGACGAACTGCCGCTCCGCGAACCGCCGCTCATGCTCTCGCTGCGTGATCCGCTGGCTCCGACACTGGTATCGCTGTTCATCATTTCCTTGGCAAAAGCCAAGTCGCTTTGCAGATTGCTCTTTGCTTCCTGCATGCAGGAGGTGCGGTCCGCGCCGCTCATCTGCCGGCAATTCCGCACCGCCTCGTTATAGGCCGAGTGCGCCTCTTTCCGGGACGCCCTGTAGCGCGCCTGCGCGGAAGGAAAGGGAGTAGTCTGCCGTGCTTCGGTGCGCTGTTCTCTCTTGCTCATGGCTTCGTCGGCCGCATGCGCGGCGAGCGGCAGACCTGCAACGGCAGCGAGCATTACCGACAAGGTAAATCCTTGAATGTTCTTCTTCATGACAACTCCTTTTCAGAAAAGCATGACGAAATGCCATAGACAAGCCGTCGATGACGGATTGCAATGACCGCTTGCTAACTTTAGAGGGGGAGAGGAGAGGGGAGTTTCACTTACGCGGGACCAAGAAAGGTCACGAAGAGAGTTTGAATGCCAAGAAAATGGTCCGGTCTTGAACTATACGTATTGTGCAATTAGGCACGGGAAAACAGTTGAGGTATGGTCTAGTCAAGAACTGTTGGTAACTAGGAGGTGGTGAGGGAATATAATATTTCCTCATGAAAACATCATTCACCACTTCGTCAAGGTTGCTCTCGCTTCCAACCGGCTTTCTTAACCGATTCATTTTTCTGCAAGGTGGCGCCTATAACGCGGCGATCGCCCGGATGCTGTTGGCCGTTTCGCTGTGGCTTTCCATCAAGGCGGTTGGTCACGCGATCGCATGGGACTATTACGTGGAAGCCTACCAGTCAGTGGGTTGGGTTCCCAAAGGGTTAGTCAAGATCCTGGATTTATTTAGTGCTGGACCACCATCCCAGCCGTTCGTTGTTGCGCTGTTCCAAGTATCGCAAGTGGCTTGCCTGACCATGTTCCTTGGATTGTTTTCCAGGACATCCGCAATTGTCGCCGCACTGTCAGCCACGTTGTATGCCAGCCTGATGACATCCTTTGGTCCGTACTGGTCGCATGGTCTTAATGTCCAGCTGTTGGCTGCTCTTTCCTTCATGTTTGGGCGCTCCGGAGATGTGTTGTCCCTCGATGCAGCCATCCGCCGTTGGCGATCTCTCCCGTCTCCCCTGAAAAAACATGATGGCGAATACTGGTGGCCGGTCCTTTTTGCCGAGCTGGCCACGCACATGTTCATGTTCGGCGCGTTCTATCAGAAATTCACTCAAGGCAATGGGGTCTGGTGGGCTTGGTCGGACAACTTACGCAACTCGTTGGCAATAGCCTGGGGGATTAGCCGATTTAATCCACCCGACATTGTTTTATGGGTGGCCAACAATCCGTGGCTCTACAAGACTGCCGGCACCCTGCAGCTTATTGCCCAGGTTTCGACGATCTTCTGCTTGTTTCTGGTTCGGCATCCGGTGCTGCGCCTAGTAATCGGTGGCGTTTTCTTTTTCCTCGAAATCATCGGCCTGTCGCGCCTGTTTGAGTTCTGGCATCCATTCTGGATTCCGCTGTGCTTCCTTTCCGTGGATTGGGAATGGTTGTATAACAAGCTTCGCGGAAAAGACGTGCGGCCGATGCTGGCGACGACTCGAGGTTTCGATTTGAGTGCCATGATGGCCGCTTTCCAGTCACGATCATTAATGGTGGTCGATAATGTATCGTCTGGATATCGTCTTGCGGTGTATTCGTTCATGGCACTTTTCTTCGGCTACTACGCGGCTAACATCGTTTGGAAGCTCGGGGAGACTCACCTGAATTACCCATTCAGTTCGATGGCGTTCTATTCAGAGAATCGCGCATTACCGCCATACTCCAAACCAAATTACTTTCCGATTCATCGTGGCTGGGTGGAGGTGGAAACAAAAGAGAAGAAATTGCTAGACCCGATCGTAATGTCGTCCACGATGGTCGATTCGGCATGGCGCGCCGAGCGTAGCGAAGATGGGCAGCGTAAGCTGCACGCTGCAGAGCTGGCATTGGTTAAAGTTGCAACATGGAGCAATTCCCCCGAGATCCAAAAAGAAGAAGTCGGTCGTTTGCGGACATATTTGCAGGTGGTCGCCGTTCCACCGCGCCCCGCGGCGGCGCTGCCACTTGTGGTCTTACATTCAGGATTGACCTCGGTGAGCGATGAACTAGGGTTCCGTGGCGTAAATCCTTCATTGGAGTACCATGAGAAGGAGCAGCAGTTCTCTATCACTGTCGATGCATTTGGATTTAAAAATCCTACGTTTCGGATGCTCGCCAGAGAAGACGTCGCTGAAAAGCCATCGCAGTCCGAGCCATTTGTGCTGCCAGGTGAATGGCAAGGAAACCACTTCTATGTGAGCAAGGAAGGAATTCGCAGTACAAAATACGTCTTGATCGAGGTGACCGACAAGGAACTCGGCATCTCTGAGGTGTACGCCGGTCCGAAGGCATTTGTGACTGGGCTCTCGCCATCATCTGCGGCTGATCTATGAGACAAGGCAATTACATTCTTTACGACGGCGACTGCCCGTTCTGCTCCAACTTCGTGAAGATGGTGCAGCTCAGGAAGGCAGTGGGGCCCGTTGCGCTCTTGAACATCCGAGAGAACAAGGAGCTGGCAGACCACTATGCCGCGAAGGGATTCAATCTCGATCAGGGAATGCTTCTGCACTTGGACGGCCAAGACTACTGGGGCGCGGACTGCATGAATCGGATTGCGCTTTTGAGTTCCGAGAGCGATGCCTTTAACAAGCTGAATGCAGCTGTCTTCCGCCACCAGCGATTATCGCGCGTGCTCTACCCGGTCCTGCGCACCGGGCGAAATCTCTCGCTTTGGTTGATGGGGCGGCGCCGGATTTCGTAATGGCCGCAGCATCGGCGTACGGTGCAGGCGTGGCCGAAGTGAAAGATTTGACACAATCTTGTCACGGACACCCCGGAAACCTGCATGAATTTGGTCCCGCCGACAGGAATCGAACCTGTATCTAGCGCTTAGGAGGCACTCGTTCTATCCATTGAACTACGGCGAGACGCGCACAGCCAAACTGGGATCCGCCTGGCCGAGGCCGAGATTATAGCCGAGTCCGGCATGCCGAATCAGCACCGCACTCTGGCAATCGGTACAATGCGGGCTTGCCGGATACCGGCGCAAACCACGCACGGCGCACCGGAGGCGCGTTCCCGCTCATGGCAGTCATTTCTCTCAGCAATGCACAACTGGCCTTTGGCCATGTTGCTCTTCTCGATCACGCGGAATTTTCACTGGAGGCCGGCGAACGCGTCGGCCTGATCGGTCGCAACGGCACCGGCAAATCTTCGCTCCTCAAAATCCTTGCCGGCACGGCGAAGCTGGACGATGGCCTTCTCGTCATGCAGCAGGGCATCAAGATTACCTATGTCGAGCAGGAGCCGCAGTTTGCGCCCGAGATGCGCGTATTCAATGCCGTCGCCGCCGGCTTGGGCGAGTTGCCTTCTTTGCTGGACGAATATCACGCGCTTGCGGCGCAGCTTGGTCACGGCGACGACGATGCCGTCATGGAGCGCATGCATGCCATTCAGCTCAAGCTGGATGCCGCCGATGCCTGGAATCTTGCCAATCGCGTGGAAACCACGCTGGCCCGTCTGGGCTTGGACAAGGATGCAGTGATCGGCACCCTCTCCGGAGGAACGCAAAAGCGGGTCGCTCTGGCTCGTGCCCTGGTCGGCGCACCCGATGTGCTGCTGCTGGATGAGCCCACCAACCATCTCGACTTCAGCTCCATCATGTGGCTGGAAGCCCTGCTACGCGACTTCAAGGGCAGCCTGCTGTTCATCACGCACGACCGCTCCTTTCTGGACAACGTGGCGACACGCATCGTCGAGCTGGATCGAGGCCGGCTGCTGTCCTTTCCCGGTAATTTCAGTGCCTATCGCACGCGCAAGGCGGAACAGCTCGAAGTGGAGGCGATTGAAAACGCCAAGTTCGACAAATTTCTCGCCCAGGAAGAGGTGTGGATACGCAAGGGCGTGGAGGCGCGGCGCACACGCAACGAGGGAAGAGTGCGGCGGCTGGAAGAGCTGCGCCGCTTGCACAGCGCGCGGCGCGAGCAGCAGGGTCAGGTCAGGCTCGATGTCTCGGCGGGCGAACGCTCCGGCAAGGTGGTTGCCGAGCTCGAGCACGTGAACAAACGCTACGGCGAAAAAATCATCGTCCGGGATTTCAGTTCCATCATCCTGCGTGGCGATAAGATCGGCTTGATCGGACCGAATGGTGCCGGCAAGACCACCTTGCTGAAGTTGATACTCGGTGAGGAATCGCCCGACTCCGGCACGATCCGGCAGGGCAGCAGGCTGCAGGTAGCTTATTTCGACCAGATGCGTGCGCAATTGAACGATGAAGCCAGCCTCGCGGACACCATTTCGCCCGGCAGCGACTGGGTGGAAATCAATGGGCAGCGCAAGCACGTGATGACTTATCTGGGCGACTTCCTGTTTGCGCCCGAGCGTGCCCGCTCGCCGGTCAAATCCCTGTCCGGCGGCGAGCGCAATCGCCTGTTGCTGGCCCGGCTGTTTGCCAAGCCGGCGAATGTCCTGGTGCTGGATGAGCCCACCAACGATCTGGATATCGATACGCTCGAACTGCTAGAAGAACTGCTGTCCGACTACCCGGGAACCGTGTTTTTGGTGAGCCATGACCGCAGCTTCCTCGACAACGTCGTCACCCAGGTCATCGTCGCCGAGGGAGACGGTCAATGGCGCGAATACGTCGGCGGCTATTCCGATTGGGAGCGTCTGCGTGCAGCCGGCACCGCTCCGTCGCAGACAAAAACGGTGGCAAAG
>JAEWBA010000152.1 GCA_023391395.1 Pseudomonadota bacterium | reverse complement strand
TGGAAACCGGGCGCCCCATGCTGCGCGCCACCAATACCGGGGCGACCGCCGTGAGCGATGCGCGCGGTCGCGGCGCCGCCCAGTTGCCGCCCTTCGAACGCGGCGTCCTCGCCGCCACCGTGCAAGGCCATGAGGGCTATACGCCCTACGTACTGCTTGGCAACAAGCTGCCGGTTGCGCTTTTCATCCTGATGCTTTTGGCGGTCTGGCGGCGTCCACTTTCCCAAGCAGATCAATCCTGACAAGCCGCCTAAGCCCCCTAAAACCCGCTAAAATTTACGGTTTTGGCGAATTCCCAACATCAAGCTTGCCTTGGCGCTCGCCGCCGGGCAGGAAGCACACATGCTCACATTTCAACAAGTCATTCTCAAGCTGCAGGAATACTGGGATGCGCAAGGCTGTGCCCTGCTACAACCCTATGACATGGAAGTCGGCGCCGGCACTTCGCATACGGCAACTTTCCTGCGCGCGATCGGACCGGAGCCTTGGCGCGCCGCCTATGTCCAGCCCTCGCGCCGTCCCAAGGATGGCCGCTACGGCGAAAACCCGAACCGCATGCAGCATTATTACCAGTACCAAGTCGTGCTGAAGCCGGCGCCGGAGAACATCCTCGATTTGTATCTCGGCTCGCTGGAAGCGCTGGGCCTGGACCTGAAGCAGAACGATGTGCGCTTCGTCGAGGATGACTGGGAAAACCCGACCCTGGGCGCCTGGGGACTGGGCTGGGAAGTGTGGCTGAATGGCATGGAGGTGACGCAGTTCACCTATTTCCAGCAAGTCGGCGGCCTCGACTGCAAGCCGGTGCTGGGCGAAATCACTTACGGTATCGAACGCCTGGCCATGTACCTGCAAGGCGTGGAAAACGTCTATGACCTGGTGTGGACCGAATGGCAGGAGCAGGGCGTGACCAAGCGCCTCACCTATGGCGACGTATTCCACCAGAACGAGGTCGAGCAATCGACCTACAACTTCGAGTATTCCAACACCGAATTCCTGTTCTCCCTGTTCGGCAACTACGAATCCGAAGCCAAGCGCTTGATGGAAGTGCCGCTGGCCCTACCCGCCTATGAAATGATCTTGAAGGCGGCGCACACCTTCAATCTGCTGGATGCACGCGGCGCGATTTCCGTGACCGAACGTGCCGCCTATATCGGCCGCATCCGCAATCTGTCGCGTGCGGTGGCGCAAGCGTATTACGAGTCGCGCGAAAAACTGGGTTTCCCCATGTGCGGCGACGGGCGCAAGGCTGCCTGAAGCAAACGGAATATCGAACAACCATCATTCCCCGGTCGCTCCTCATTCGCCGGCGGGCCGCGGCGAGAGAGATTTCGAGATGAGAATCGCCATCGGAATCCCTCCTTCCTTTGCCCCGGAATGAGAAGCAGACATCGGAGAAGCGCAGGATAAACATGAATCAGACACTGCTTGTCGAACTGCTGACCGAAGAACTGCCTCCCAAGGCGCTGGCCCGGCTGGGCGAAGCGTTTGCGGCCGGCATATTCAATGGCTTGAAGGCGCGCGACTTCCTCGACCAGGATGCCGCTGCCACGGCCTACGCCACGCCGCGCCGCCTGGCGGTGACGATCAGCGGCGTGCGCGCCACATCGCCGGACAAGGCGATCCGCGAAAAAGTCCTGCCGGTGTCGGTGGCGCTGGACAAGGAAGGCAAGCCGACCGCACCGCTGGCGAAAAAGCTCGCGGCTCTCGGTTTTCCCGATCTGCAGATCGGTGACCTGGAACGCGCACCGGACGGCAAGGCGGAAAGTTTCTTCTATACCTATACCCAGCCCGGCTCGGCGCTCGCCCATGGATTGCAGGCGGCCTTGGACGACACGTTGCCCAAGCTGCCCATCCCAAAGGTGATGAGTTATCAGCGCCCGGACGGCGAGACGGTGCAGTTCGTGCGTCCCGCACACAAGCTGATCGCCCTGCATGGCAACGAGGTCGTGCCGGTGGCGACCCTGGGCCTGGCGGCCGGCCGCGACACCCTCGGGCACCGCTTTCTTTCGCAGGGCGAACTCAATATCGCTCATGCCGACGAGTATGCGGCAACGCTGGAAACCAGGGGTAAGGTCATTGCCAGCGTCACCGCGCGCAAGGAAAAAATCCGCGCAGCACTGCTGGAAAAGGCAGGCGAAGACCGTGTGCTGATGCCGGAATCCCTGCTCGACGAAGTCAACGCCCTGGTCGAATGGCCGGTGGTCTATGCCTGCAAGTTCGAGGAGGCCTTCCTGTCCGTTCCCCAGGAATGCCTGATCCTCACCATGCAGACCAATCAAAAGTATTTCGCGCTGACCGATGCCGGCGGCCGACTGCGCTCGCGCTTCCTGATCGTTTCCAATCTGGAGACCGCCGATCCGCAGCACATCATCGGCGGCAACGAGCGCGTGGTGCGCCCGCGCCTCTCGGACGCGAAGTTCTTTTTCGAACAGGACAAGAAAAAGAAACTCGCGGACCGCCTGCCCGGTCTGGCCAACGTGGTCTACCACAACAAGCTCGGCAGCCAAGCCCAGCGCACCGAGCGCGTCAAGACGCTGGCCGTTCACATTGCGCAAAGCCTGGGCACCGATGCGGCACTGGCTGAACGCGGCGCACTGCTGGCCAAGGCCGACCTGCTGACCGACATGGTGGGCGAATTCCCCGAGCTGCAAGGCATCATGGGCACCTATTACGCCCGCCACGATGGCGAAGCCGAAGAAGTCGCCCTCGCCATCTCGGAACACTATCAACCGCGTTTTGCCGGCGACGCCTTGCCAGCCACCGCCACCGGCACCGTAGTGGCCCTGGCCGACAAGCTGGAAACCCTGGTCGGCATCTGGGGCATAGGCTTGCAGCCGACGGGCGACAAGGATCCCTTCGCGCTGCGCCGCCATGCCCTTGGCGTGCTGCGCATGCTGGTGGAAAAGCGTCTGCCGTTGTCGATCTCGGAAATCCTGAACGCGACCGCGCAGCTCTTCGCAGGCAATGCCAATTTCAAGGATTCCGTGGCCGAAGTGCGATCCTTCATGCTGGACCGCCTGCGTGGCCTGCTGCGCGAGCGCGGCTTTACGCAGAACGAAGTGGAAGCCGTGGTGGCGCAGGAGCCGGACCGCCTTGACAATATCGTCGAGCGGCTGAGCGCAGTGCAAGCATTTGCCGCCCTGCCGGAGGCCGAATCTCTGGCTGCCGCCAACAAGCGCATCGGCAATATTCTGAAGAAGGCCGAAATCCGCCAGGGCGAAGTCCAGCCCGGCCTGCTGCGGGAAGCGGCGGAGGAAAAGCTGTATTCGGCCATGCTGGAAGTGCGGCCGCAAGTCGATGCGGCGTTTGCCCGCGGAGACTTTACCGCGACGCTGAAGACGCTGGCGCGCTTGCGCGACCAGGTCGACGCCTTCTTCAACGACGTGATGGTGATGGCCGAGGACGAGCAATTGCGCAACAACCGCATTGCCCTCCTGTCCGGCCTGCACGGCATGATGAACCGGGTCGCCGACATCTCCAAGCTGGCGGCCTGAGATGAAGCTTGTCATTCTCGACCGCGATGGCGTCATCAATCACGATTCTGACGCCTTCATCAAGTCGCCGGACGAATGGATTCCCATCCCGGGCTCGCTGGAAGCGATCGCGCGCCTGAACCAGGCGGGCTATCGCGTGGTGGTTGCCACCAACCAATCGGGCATCGCGCGCGGCTTGTTCAATATGGCCACGCTCAATGCCATTCACCAGAAAATGCACCAGGCTGCGCATCTGGTGGGCGCCGACATCGACGCCGTCTTCTTTTGTCCGCATTCGGCCGACGACAATTGCGATTGCCGCAAGCCGAAACCGGGCATGGTGCAAGCCATTGCCGAACGCTTCGACGTGAGCCTCAAGGGTGTCCCCAACGTCGGTGACTCCTTGCGTGACCTGCAATCGGGTTATGTTCTCGGCTGCACGCCTTATCTGGTCCTGACCGGCAAGGGTGAGAGAACGCGCGAAAAAGGTGGGCTGCCTCCCGGCACCACCATCCATGCCAATCTTGCGGCCGTCGTCGATCATCTCTTGAAGACCGAGGCCGACGCTTTGGCCGAAGCCTGAGCCAACGGCCGCGTATTATGGAGTTCGGATGCGAAACCTCTTGCTGATCCTGCGTTCACTGACATTCATGCTGCTGATGACGGTGGCGACCATGGTGTGGGCGCCGCTGTGCTTCCTGTTCGCTCCCCTGCCCTACAAGCAGCGCTACTACATGACCACGCGCTGGAACGTGTTCATTCTCTGGGCGGCGAAAACCGTGTGCGGCATCGAGCACCGGATCAAGGGCAAGGAAAACCTGCCTGACGCGCCGGCCATCGTGCTGTCCAAGCATCAGTCGGCGTGGGAGACGATCTTCTACTGCATCAGCATGCGGCGTCCCCTGGTCTATGTGTTCAAGAAGGAGCTGACCTATATCCCCTTCTTCGGCTGGGGCATCGCGCTCCTGCGCATGATTCCCATCGATCGCAGCAAGACCAAGGATGCCTTCGCCCAGGTGGTCGAGCATGGCCGCAAGCGCCTGGCCGATGGCCAGTGGATCATCATGTTCCCGGAAGGGACGCGCATTCCGGTCGGCGAAAAGGGCAAGTACAAGACCGGCGGAACCCGGCTGGCGGTGGAAACTAATACGATGGTGATCCCGGTGGCGGTGAATTCGGGAGAATGCTGGCCCAAGAATTCCTTCATCAAGAAGCCGGGCGTCATCACCGTATCGATCGGCAAGCCGATCTCGCCCGAAGGACTGACCGCGGTTGAGTTGATGCAACAAGTTGAAAATTGGATAGAATCCGAAATGCGCGTCATTTCGACGCCCGGCATCTACTCCAACGACACGCTCACCGATACCCTTGAAGCTGCTTCGCCAGACTCCGCCTGACCCGCAACAGTTGTCGCTGCAGCTCGACTTCTTTTCTCCCCCGTTTTCCGCACAGCCGCCAGTCGATCAACCGGCACCCGAACAGGTGCCGAGTTCGTCGCCTGCCGGCGCAGTTGCCGACGCGCGCCCTTCTCCTCCGGAGGCACGCCCTGCCGCGCCCGGCCTGCGCCGCCTGCAACTGCAGGAGCATGCACTGGAATATCGTCTTCTGCGTTCCAAGCGCCGCTCGATCGGCTTTCTGATCGACGAAGAAGGTTTGCGTATCACGGCACCGCGCTGGGTGACCATCGCGGAAATCGAGAACGCCATCCGCGAAAAGCAGCGCTGGATTTTCGCCAAACTCAATGAGCGCCGCGAGCGCTCCGCCCGGCGCCTGCAACCGCAGATGCAGTGGCGCGACGGCGCGACCCTGCCCTACCTGGGCAAGGATATCGCCCTGCGCATCGTCGCCAGCCAGGCGGCCGGCATTATCCATGACGAGGAAAGCGGCGAGCTCACCATCGGTCTCCCGCCCGAGGCCGGTGAACAGCAGTTGAAGGACCGCGTACAGGGATGGCTGCAAGCACAGGCAAAGCGCGTTTTCGCCGAGCGCTTGCCGATCTATGCTGAAAAGCTGGGTGTGGTCTACCATTCCTTCGCCTTGTCCTCGGCGACCACGCAGTGGGGTTCCTGCACCGTGGAGGGCAAGATCCGCCTGAACTGGCGCCTGATCCACTTCACCTTGCCGCTGATCGACTACGTGATCGCGCACGAACTGGCACACCTGCGCGAGATGAATCACAGCCCGCGCTTCTGGGCTACGGTGCAATCGGTATTCCCGGAATTCGACGCGGCACGGAAGGCGCTGCGGGATCACGGCCCCGACACCTTGCCCATCTTCTGAGGCGAGGCCCTGCGCGCCGGCTTACTCGGTTCCCCGTCCCCTCGTGATCAAGCGCAGCACCGACTTGTAGAACAGGTAGGCCGCGCCATGCCATGCGCGCTTGTACCACGGGATATTGGCATAGTCTTCCATCCTGATGGTCACGCCCTCGGCAATGGCGCGCTCGATATGCTGGCGCAGGTCGTGCGCAAAGGCCGCATCGCGCACCACCACATTGGCTTCCTGGTTCACGAACAGACTGAAGCCGTCCCAATTGCTGGAACCGACCGTGGCCCAGTCATCGTCGATCACGGCAACCTTGCCGTGCAGCTGGGTCTTGCGGTACTCGACCACCCTTACACCGCTCTTGAGCAGCTTCGGATAGAAAGAATGAGCGACCGCATCCTGGATGCGGAATTGCCCGACGCCGATCAAAAGCGTCACATCGATGCCGCGCGCCGCCGCTGCCGCCAACCCGTCGCGCAGCTTGCGGCCCGGAGCGAAATAGGCATTGGCCAGCAGTGCGCTGCCTCGTGCGCCGCCCAAGGCCTTGAGAAAAGTTCTCTGGATGGTGCGCCGGTTGCGCAGGTTGTCGCGCAAGACCAGGGCGGCGGTGGTGTCGCCCTTCCCGGCATGAAAACGGTACGCGTACCGCTCTCGAAACCGTTCCCAGCGGAAGCGCAGATGCAAGCCGCCCAGCAGCATCCACTGCGCCTGGGTATCGGCATGGATGACCGGCAC
>JAEWBA010000151.1 GCA_023391395.1 Pseudomonadota bacterium | reverse complement strand
TAAGCACATAGGTGAGCGCCGCCATACCGGCGCCGACGATGCCAGCCAGTACCAGGTCGCGCAAGCGCCGTCCGCGCTCGCGCACGCGGCTGCGCAGGGTGCGCGCCATGCGCAGATCGGATTCGATCCGGCGCGGCAGCCAGCGCAGGCCGAGCAGCAGCAGCACCGTGGTCACCACTTCCACCGCCAACTGGGTCAGGGCCAGGTCGGGCGCGGAGAACCAGACAAAAGTCATGCAGGTGACCAGACCCGCTCCCCCGGCCAGGCTGAGGGCGGCAAGGCGGTGGTACTTGGCCTGGTTGGCGGCGCCGATGGCGCAACCGGCGCCGACCAGCCACAGGAAGGCGAAGGCCGGGTGAAAATCCGCCGGCGCCAGCGTGCCCGGGGCTACGCCCATCTCGCGCAGCGGCAACATGGCAAGCACGAACACCACCCCCAGCAGCACCAGCACTTGCACCTGCAACCGGCCGGACGACAGCATGGCAGTCAGCCAACCGGTCGCCACGCTGAGCCTGTCGAGGGTGGATTCGAATAGGCGTTTGCCGTCGACGGCGGACATGGCCGGCACCACGCCCGGTGCCTGGCGCTGGTATTTGCCAAGCGCCTTGTACAGCGCGATGCCGCCGGCCATGGCCAGCAGGCTCATCACCAAGGGCAGATTCCAGCCGTGCCAGACTGCGAGGCTATAGGGCGGCATATGCGGACCCAGCACCGCATGCGCGGCAGTGTCCAGGAAGGGTTGCACGGTCTGGCCCGGCAGCGTGCCGACGACCAGGCAGGCCAGCACCAGCAGGGCGCTGGGAAACAGCATCCAGATCGGCGGCTCATGGGCCGCGCGCGGCAGATCCGTAGCGGGGGGGCCAAAGAACACTTGCAGGATGAAGCGCAGCGAATACGCCACGCTGAACATGCTGGCGACCACGGCGATGGCCGGCAAGCCGACGCGTATGAAGACGTTGCCGCTGATGAAGGTCGTTTCCGTGAAAAACATTTCCTTCGAAATGAAGCCATTCAGCAAGGGCACGCCCGCCATGGCAGCTGCCGCCACGACCGCCAGCATGGCGGTGAGCGGCATGGCGCGGTAGAGGCCGGACAGGCGCGACAGATCGCGCGTGCCGGTTTCGTGATCGACGATGCCGGCCGCCATGAACAGGGACGCCTTGAAGGTCGCGTGATTGGCGATATGGAAGATGGCCGCGATCAGGGCCAGGGTGCTGTTCAGCCCCAGCAGGAGCGTGATCAGGCCGAGATGGCTGATCGTCGAATAGGCCAGCACCCCCTTCATGTCGCGCTGGAACATGGCGGCATAGCCGCCGATCACCAGCGAACAGAGGCCGGCGCCTCCGATCAGCCAGAACCAGGCTTCGGTGCCTGCCAGGACCGGCCACAGGCGCACCAGCAGGAAGACGCCGGCCTTGACCATGGTCGCCGAATGCAGATAGGCGGATACGGGAGTCGGCGCCGCCATGGCATGCGGCAGCCAGAACTGGAAGGGAAATTGCGCGCTCTTGGTCAGCGCCCCCAGCGCGACCAGGACCAGCGCCGTCAGATACCATGGGTGCTGGCGGATCACATCGCCCGAAGCCAGCACGACATCCAGGTCATAGCTGCCGACGATATTCCCGAGAATCAGCATGCCTGCCAGCAGGCACAAGCCGCCGGCCACCGTAATGGCCAGCGCCATGCGCGCGCCGCGGCGTGCATCCACCCGATGATGCCAGTAGGCAATCAGCATGAAGGACGACAGGCTGGTCATTTCCCAGAACAGGGAAATCTGGATCAGATTGCCGGACAGCACGACGCCCAGCATGGCGCCCATGAAGGTGAGGAAGAAGGCAAAGAAGCGCGGCACCGGGTCTTGCGGCGACATGTAGTAGCGCGCGTACAGCACCACCAAGAGGCCGATGACCGTCACCAGGATCGAAAAGAACCAGGCATAGCCATCCATGCGCAGGGAAAATTCGAGCCCAAGCGCTTCGGCCCAGGGTAAGGTAGTACGCACCACGCCGCCGTCGGCCACCTCGGGATACAATCCGCCGATCAGGATCGTGCAGATCAAGGCCACGGCGGCTGCCAGCCATGCCTCGGCGTTGCGGGCATTCGATGGAAAAAAGGCGGCACAGATGCTGCCCGCAAACGGGAGGATGACGATCCAGATCAAGGACATAATGCAGCGATATCGACCTCGGAAATCGGGGATGATGAAATGCGCTACCGCGGCATCACACCACCACTCTGGTGGGGCGCGTGCACGGCATTGCTGGAAAATTCGAGGCGTCGGCTTCGCATACCGATCGGCGGGGCGGTGATCCGCTGCCGCGCCAACCGGAGGCGCCCGGCGCCGAGGCGCCGCTCAGGGCCCTGGCCACCTGGCGCGGTAAAGCGCCGACAAGGGCGAGTATAACAATGACTCGGCCCAAGCTCCTAGGCTCTATTTGATAAGCGTAGCGAGCGGCCCGGATTTTGGTCCACGAGAGGGAGCGCAGAATTCAAGCGAGCTGCCGCCTGCCCGGGCCACGGTGCCGGCTTGCAAGCCGGGGCGCTGCAAGCGCACGCGTACGCTGTATACGCCGAGCACCGCAGGCCGAAAATCGGTCACGCAGTAGCTTTGCAAACAGGACCTAGCATCGCAATGCCCGCAACTGGGAGATAATCAAGGCATTGCGCTCTTTGAGCATCCAACAAACCCCGGGGCCGGAACCATGCATACCGGCCCCGACTCAATTCGATTGCGAGGAAAATCGTGGAAAAGAAACCGAACATCATTTTGTCTTCACAAGACCTGGACCGCCTGGAGGCCTTGCTGGATGCCTTGCCGCCGAACGCCACTCCGCACAAGGATGCCCTCCTGGAAGAACTGGAGCGCGCCGAGGTGGTAGAGCCGAACGAGATTCCCCCGACCGTGGTCACCATGAATTCGACGGTGCGCTTCGCCATCGAAAATTCAGACGAGGAATTCTGTCTGACGCTGGTCTATCCCAGGGACGTGAATGGCAACGCCGACCGCATTTCGGTGCTGGCGCCCGTAGGCAGTGCCCTGCTCGGCCTGTCAACGGGCGATCATATCGAGTGGCCCCGACCCGGCGGCGGAACGGTCAAGGTGACCATCAAGGAAGTCGTGTACCAGCCGGAACGCGCCGGCGAATTTCACCGCTAGAGCCGAATCGGTCAGGCCGACTCGATGGGGACGCTGAGACCTTGCTACGGGAGCCTCACCCGGAGTCGGCGGGCAACTGCGTGCCTTCGCACGCGCCATGACGCACCCTGCGGTGGCGAAGCGGCCGTGGCACAGCAAGACGATGCAAGACGGTGCCGACCGGCAAGCCGGGCCGGATCTCCCTCGGTTCAGCCTTCCCTGAAGCGGCGGATCGCCGCATCCACCATGCCTTGGGCGCTGCCGCGGCCGGCGTATTCTGCCCTCAGGAAGCTGGCATCGCTGCCGGTGTGCGCAGCCTGATACAGGTGTTCCAGCGCCGGCACACTGCCCAGCTTTTCCGCATACGGCTCCATCTTGCGCAAAGTGGTCAGCACGTCTTCCCGGATCGAAAGTGTCTCGTGGGTCTTCGGATGGACCAGGGTGCCGTCGAGACCGAAGCGGCATGCCTGGAAGCGGTTGAAGTTGTACACCAGGTAGTCGTCCTCGGCCGGCTCGCGCTCCCTGCGCTCGAGCAGATAGCTGCACAAGGCCTGCAGATAACAGGCGAGCGCGGCCGCGCGATCGACGGTCAGCGGCGTATCGCAGACCCGCAGTTCGATGGTGCCGTACTCGGGCTTGGGGCGGATGTCCCAATAAAAATCTTTCATGCTCTTGACGATGCCGGTATCCTCCATGCGCGTAAAGTACTCGCGCTCGAAGTCTTCCCAACGCAGCATGAAGGGCGCACGCCCGCTCAGGGGAAAGGCGAACACCGAATTCAGGCGGGCCGAATTGAATAGCGTATCGGCGCCCTGGAAATACGGCGAGGACGCCGACAAGGCGATGAAGTGCGGCACGTAGCGGTTCAGCGAGTGCAGCAGAAACAAGGCATCGTCGCCCGATCCGCAGCCCACATGGACATGCTGCCCGAACACGGTGAATTGCTTGGCCAGATAGCCGTACAGTGCCGACACCTGCTTGAAGCGCGGCTTGGAGAAAATCTTGCGCTCCGACCACTTCTGGAACGGATGCGTGCCGCCGCCGCAGACACCGACATTGAGCGTATCGCCGGCCTGCACCAGGGCGTCGCGGATCTTATGCAATTGATCGAGCAAACCGGTGTACTCGGTCTGCACGTCGGTCGCGATCTCGATCATGCTTTCGGTAATTTCCGGCGTGACGATCCCCGGGAAGGGGTTGCGCTCGAGCAGGTCTAGCA
>JAEWBA010000139.1 GCA_023391395.1 Pseudomonadota bacterium | reverse complement strand
TCCCTGTTGCGCGGCTGATCGAGAAACCGATGATGACAAATCCGTGACAACTTGTCGACGCCGGCGGCGCGGCGCTCGTCAGGCGCATACCGTCGGTAACGACAAGCGGGCCGAACACTTTAGCGCCGGCCATCCGCAACGCACGGAAAACGTGGCGTAAATGAAAAAAGCGCACCGCAGGATTTCCTGTGGTGCGCTTTTCTGCGGCGTCGAGCGGCGCGCGATTACTTGGATTGCGCCTTGTTGTAGGCCTCGACGCCGGCAAGGATTTCCTTGCGCGCCTCATCGGGGCCGAACCAGCCCTCGATCTTCACCCACTTGCCCTTTTCCAGATCCTTGTAGTGTTCGAAGAAATGCTGGATCTGCTGCAGACGCAGGTCGTTCAGGTCTTCGGGCTTTTGCCAGTGAGTATAGATGGGAAGAATCTTGTCCACCGGCACCGCGAGCAACTTGGCGTCGCCGCCGGCCTCGTCGGTCATCTTCAGCACACCGATCGGACGGCAGCGCACGACCACGCCGGGGATCAGGGGGAAAGGCGTCACCACCAGCACATCGACCGGATCGCCGTCGTCGGAAATCGTGTTCGGGATATAGCCGTAATTGCAGGGGTAGTGCATGGCGGTCCCCATGAAGCGATCGACGAAGATCGCGCCGGTTTCCTTGTCGACCTCGTACTTGATCGGGTCGGCATTCATGGGAATTTCGATGATGACATTGAAATCGTTCGGCAGGTCACGGCCGGCCGGGACATTGTTCAGGCTCATTGCTGATCTCTAGTAGTGGGGGAAACGGGGGCAGGAAAGTGGCGATTATATCGACATTCAGGGACGCCTTGTGCGCCGCAACAAGGCGAGTTTGACATGAATAAAGCGGGAAAATCGAGGCGCCGCGTGCTCCTCACATCATAGTGGCGAGCGCGCACTGGCGATAGTGCACGGCGGCTTGTTCGGGTTGATTCAGGGCTTCATGCAGATGCGCCAGTTTCAGATGCACTTCGCGCACGGTATCGGCGTCGCTAGCCTCGGACAGGGCCTGCTCCAGGTGGCGTTGCGCCTTGCCCCACAGCTTTTGGCGCAGGCAAAGGGTGCCCAGCGTCAAGGCCAGCTCGGCATCGTTGGGGCGCTGGCGCGCCCATTCCTCGCACCGCTCGATCTGCGTCAACAGGGCAGCCGAACCTTCGGGGGCGGCGGAATTGCCGTAGGCACGCACCAGGCGCTCATCCCATTCCACGGCAAGGGCCTTTTCGACGATGGCGCGCGCCTCGTCATGCAGGCCGCGCGCATTGAATGCATTGGCCGCGCGCACGGCCACCGGCGCCTGAACCCGGTCCTCGGCCGGCACCGAAGCCCAGACACGGCGTATGGTTTCAGGGTCGTGGCTGCGATCCGCCAGCAGGTCGGCATAGGCCAGCTCGCGCAACCGGCGCGATAGCACCGGGTGCAGCGCATTGCGCTTGTCCAGCAGGCGCACCAGGCGCAGCACTTCCGGCCAGTTCTCGGCGCGCTGGTTGGCCTGCAAGGCCAGGCGCAGGGCCTGGATATGGCGCGTGCCGCTGGCGTGCAATTCCTGGACCGCTTCCAGCGCGACATCGGGACGGTGCTCATCGACCAGCAACTCAATGGTGGTCATCAGGCGTGCGGTCTTGAGCGAGGGATCGCCCTGCACTTTCGCCAACCAAGTATCGCGGCGCTCGGGATGGCCGAGACGATGCGCCGCGCGGGCGGCGATCAACGAAGCCACGCCGGCGTTTTCGGAATAGGAGGAGGCGCGGGTCGCCGCCTTTTCGGCGTGGCCGAAGCGCCCTTCGAACAGCGCTTTCAAGGCTTCGCGCAGCGCCAGATTGCCTTCGCGCTCCGTCTTTTCGCGGCGATAGGTAGCCACGCGGCGCGGTAGGCGGCGCGCTTCGCGCAAGGCAGTCAGCACAAAATAGAGCGCGATGAACAGGAGGACAGCCAGCAGCAGGAATAGATTGAGCGACAGGTCGATCCGGTACGGCGGATAGAAGAACACCACGTTGCCGGGATTGAAGCGCGCCCCCACCGCGAGACCGATGGCGGCGGCAAAGACGATGACGAGCGAGAGGAAGATGCGCATCTAGGGTTTCGCCTTGTAGTTGCGCACCGCGTTCAGGCTTTCGGCCAGCGTCGGCATTTCGATGGTCAGATTATTGGCCTGCACCTGCCGCAGCAATGCCTGCACCGTCTGCGTCTGCTTGGCACGCGAGTCGAAGTACTTGGCCACCGCATCCTGGGCCGCCATCAGGTCGCTGCGGAAGGCGGCCTCGTTGCGCGTCACCAGCGCCAGCCGGGCATTCAGGAGGCGCAGCTTGAGGTTCTCGCGGGCATAGAAGGCCTGGGACGGCGACAGCAGCAAGGCTTCCGGCGTCTCCACGTCGCGCACCTGGATCAGTTGCCGGATCTCGGCCCACATCTCGCTCGTCCAGCTGTGCCATACGTCTTCGAGCTGGGCGAGCCATTCCGCGGTCCGGCTCGGGCTGCCGCCCGCTTCGGCGGCACTGTTGGCGCGCTCGACACGCCGCGAGGTCTTGGGCTGAGTGGCGGGCAAGGCCGGCTTCTCGTCCGACAGCAGCGGCATGCTATCGACCTGGTCGATGATGCTGTCGATGCGCAGGGCGATGCCGGTCAGGTCCACGGTGGGCAAGGCCTTGAGCCTTTCCATGTCGCGCGCGATGGCGCGGCGGATATTGATGAACTGCGGCTGATCGGAGCGCGACAGGCGGCTGTCGGCATTCTGCAGCGCGATCAATGCGCCCTGGATATTGCCGGCGAGCTGCAGTTGCTGGCTGGCGGTGGACAGTACCTGGTCGATTTCCGCCAACGCCCAGTCGTCTCGACTGCGCGACAAGTCCTGATAGAGCTGTTCGAGCGCCAGTTGCTGGCTTTGCGCCTCGATCTGCTTGTTTTCGAGCACGCTGACCTTGGCCTGCAATTCCTTGGTGTTTTCCTGTATCGCCTTCACCATCATCTTGGTTTCGGTGTTCAGGCTGTCGCCGCTCCGCAGCCGCTGAGCCACCTCTTCACGCAGATTGGCGATCTGGGCATGGGAATTCCACCACTGCGCCAGCAACAGGAGCGACAGCACGATCAGCACCACGTAAATGGCGCGATGAATGCGTCCGGCATTGCCTGGAGCAGGAGGCACCGGATTGACCGGCGCGCTTGCGCTCTGGGATTCGTTGGAAGATGGCAATTCGTTCATGCTCGGGATTGTAACGCGGCAATTAATTGTTCGTCCCCTGATCCGGTCAGGGTGATGTCTTGGAAGCCCAGCTCGCGCGCCGTTTCGGCGATGCGCGCATGCGACACGATCAGGCTTTGTTGTTGCATTTTCGCGACGACATCGGCCGCGGACAATTGTTCCGCCATCGTCACGAGGTTACGCAAGGCTTCGGAACTGGTGACTATCCACTCGTGCCGCTGTTCCAGCATTTGCATCAATTGCAGGCGTCGCGTCGCGTCCAGCGCCGGCGCGAGACGTCGATAGGCCGGCACCGGCTCGACCAGCGCTCCGGCGGCACGCAAGGCATCGGCAAACAGTTCGCGGCCGCTTTCGCCCCGGAAGATCATTACTTTTCTGCCGCGCAATGCCTCCAGATCCAGCACTTCCAGCAAGCCTTCGGAGTCGGAGCGCGCGGGATCGCGCGGACTGAAGATGCGGGCATTGCCATCGTCGATGCCATGGCGTGCCAGTGCGGCGCGGCTGCCCTCACCGACCACGGCAATCGCCACTAACGCAGGCCAGTCCTGCAGCCCGGCAGCGACCACCGCATCGACGGCATTCGGGCTGACGAAGGCGGCCAGTGCCGCCTCGTCGAGACGTTGCAGGGCGGCGCGTAGTGCCGCTGTGTCCTGCAGGGGTAGGATTTCCAGTAAGGGGAAAACCACGGCATCGCGGCCCATGGCGCGCACCCGCGAAGCCAGCGCTTCGGCCTGCTGCAGCGGGCGCGTGACGACGACCGGCTTAGGCATCCATGGCCTTGCAGGCGGCAAGGATGGCAGCCGCATCCTGGGCCTGCAGTGCATCGGCGATCTGCCGGCCGAGCGCCTCGGGGGCATCGGCGGCTCCACTCGCTTCGGCTGCGGCGATGCGCCGGCCATCCGGGGTGGCGACCATGGCGCGCAGGCGCATCTGTGCGCCTTCCACGGTGGCAAACGCCGCCAGCGGAATCTGGCAGCTGCCGCCGAAGTTGCGCGACACCGTGCGTTCCGCCAGTACGGCCTGCTCGGTCGGCAGGTGGTTGAGCGGCGCCAGCAGCGCCCGCAAATCCGCGCGGTCATCGTGAATCTCGATGGCCATGGCGCCCTGCCCCGGCGCCGGCAGGCTTTGCTGCGGATCGAGGATGGCGCGGATGCGCTGCGCCAGGCCAAGGCGCTTCAGGCCGGCGGCGGCCAGGATGATGG
>JAEWBA010000109.1 GCA_023391395.1 Pseudomonadota bacterium | reverse complement strand
TGTCGGCAGCACCTGTGACTAGGGCGGCCGGCTGCCGCAATTCCACCTTGTTGAGCGGCCGTCCCGCATCCGCGAGTTGCTCCGGATCGGGATGTGCACCCTTGGCGATCAGCGACATGGCGGCGCGCACCAGGCGCGAGCTGTTGAGGCCGGTCGCGCCGACCAGCGCGCCATCGCGCAGATGAAATGCACATAGTTCCGAAGCGCCGACACGGCGCACGACTTCCCGTTCGCCCATGCGCGGCTCCCCCGCCACCTCGAGCTTGTGGGCATACTGGTCCGACCAGCACCAGGTCACCGACAGCGGCGGCGCGGTTTCGCCGATCATGGCGAGCGCTGCAGCCGCGCCTTGCTCCTGGGCGGAACGCCAGTGCTCGGCGCGGTGCCGCTTGCCCTTGGCGTCGACCATGGTCGCCACGTCGCCCGCCGCATACAGACCGGCAACGCTGGTCCGGTACTGCGAATCGACGAGGATGCCGCGATCGACGGCAGCGCCCGCGGACTCCGCCAGCTCGGCGCGCGGCTCGAGGCCGATCCCGATCACGACCATGTCGGCCTCGATGATCTTGCCGGCATCGGTGGTGATGCGCACGCCGGCGGGCGATGCGGTTACCGAACGGACACTGGTGCCGGCGTGTATGCGAACCCCGGCCTCGCGATGCGCAGCGGCCAAGGCTTCCCGCACATCGGCACTGGCGATGGCGGCAAACGGCGTCGGCAAGGCCTCGATCATTTCCACTTCGCAGCCGATCGATGCGGCGCTGGCGGCGACTTCAGCGCCGATAAAGCCGCTGCCGATCACGACCATCTTTTTCCCGGGAGCCAGCGCCTGGCGCAAGCGCATGGCGTCATCCCAGTCTCGGATGTAATAGACGTGCTCGAAATCGCCGACTCCCTCCAGCTTGCGTGCCCGACCGCCTGTCGCGAGGAGAACCGCGTCGGCCTCGAGGCTGGCGCCGCTTGCGAACTTCAGCGTCAGCGTCTCGCCCGGACGCAGGCTGGTCACTTTTTCGCCGGTGATCAGCGTGATGTCGTTGGCGGCATAGTAGTCGGCGGCATGCACCCATTGCGGCTCGGGCGCCGGCTGGTCCACCAGCGCCGCCTTCGATAGCGGCGGGCGCTCGTAGGGCCGCAGCTTCTCTTCACCGACGAGAACGAGTTTCCCGCTGTAGCCTTTCAGGCGCAGGGCTTCGACGGCCCGGGCGCCGGCCAGGCTGGCGCCGACGACGGCAATGCTGCCGGGCAGACGCGGCATGGTGCTCATTCCTCCGACGCGGCGGGGACTTCGACGAACACGGCGTCGTCTTCGACTTCCACCTTGAAGGTGCGCAGCGCAACGGTGGCCGGCAGCGTCAGCGCCTTGCCGGTGCGCACGCAGAAGCGCGCCATATGCAGCGAGCATTCGACCTGATCGCCGTCGAGGTAACCCTCGGTCAGGCAGGAATCCATGTGGGTGCAGGTCGCCTCGGTGGCGTAGAAATCGTCGCCGACGCGATAGATGGCGATCGGCGGGCGCGTCTCCAGGCGCAGCATGTCGCCATCGCTCAGGTCCGAGGCAGCGCATGCCTTTTGGCGGTTAGTTGCAGTCATTGTGATTTCTCTCGTTATCCAAGACGTTGATGTCCCCAGCCGCTGGGGCTGTCGATCTGGCCCACGGTCCAGGTGGCATCGTCTACCTTCCGTCCCCCGGTGCCGTACTCGACTTCAAAGCCGGAAGGCGTCCTGAAGTAGCAGGAAACCATCTGGTCGTTGAAGTGGCGTCCCAGGGTGCGGCTAAGGCAGGCCTTGCCGCGTTCGGATGCGGTGCCTACGGCGTCGAGCGTGCTGACTTCCAGCATGAAATGGATCAGCTCGGAGCCGCTGTCGCCGCTGCGCAGCGCCAAGCTGTGATGCCGCGGATTGCAATGCATGAAGACGGCTGCGCCAGTGTCGCCGGACCAGACATCGGTCACCCGGAAGCCCAGCGTCTCGCGGTAGAAACGCAGGGTCTCTTCGTAGTTGCCGACCCTGAAGACGACATGGCCGAGCCCCAGTTCGCCGGTCACGAATTGCACGCCCAGGGGCGAGATGAATTGCTCCTGGGGGCACATCTGGCCATAGAAGAATTCCAGCACGTTGCCGGCCGGGTCCTCGCAGATCGCCAGTTCCAGAACGCCGCGCCGCTTGCACTCCTCCGTCGTGCCGCTGCGCACTTCCACTCCCGAGGCCGACAGCTTCTGCCGCAACGCGCGCATGCTCTCTTCATTGGCAACATCCCAGCCGACGAAGGCGACACCCGGCTTTTCTGCCTGACTCACTTCGATGCGGAAATTCCGCTCGTCGATGCGTATCAGCAGCCGATTTCCGTCCTCCTTCACCGACGCCCCCAGAATCCCGGTCGCAAACGCGGCCCAATCCTCCAAGGGGCCCGCGGTGGTGAATCCAAGGTAGCCAAGGCCGGCAACTCTCATGACAGTCTCCAGTCGATATTCGTCAGGGTTGGGAAAGGAAGTTGTCGAGCAGCGCATTGAATTCGTCGCGCTGTTCCAGTTGCACCCAGTGGCCGCATTTCGGGAACACATGCAGGCGCGCATCCTGCATCCGCTTCAGCATGAACAGGCCACCCTCGAAAGGATTGGTGCGGTCGTCGCGGCCCCATACCAGCAGCGTGCGGTGAGGGATCTTTTCGATCTCGCGCCAGAGCTGCGGCTCGCGACTATCCGGCTTGGACAGGAAGTGCTCGTAGAACTGGCGCGTTTCCGGCTCGACCGCCGCCTGATAGCGCTCTTCCACCAGTTCTTCCTTGACCAGCGACTGATCGTAGACAAAGGTACGGATCAGGTTGCGCATGCGCTCGCGGTCCGGGCCCGGAGCGGAGAAGAAGTTATGAAGATGCTTCATGCCTTCGGTCGGCTCGGGGAACAGGATGTTGAGGCTGCCGCCGGCCGGCCCCATGAGAACCAGGCGTCCCACGCGATCCGGCCATTGGAGCGCGACATTGAGGGCGGTGCGTCCGCCGAAGGAATTGCCCACCAGGTGGGCGCGCTCGATGCCGAGATGATCCAGCAAGCCCACCAGCAGACGAGCCGCCATGTGCGAGCGTGCTTCCTTTTCGGGAATCACCTTCGCGCTGCGGCCGTAGCCCGGCTGGTCCACCAGCAGGACACGGTAGCGTTTTGCCAGCGGCGCCAGGTTCTGCTTGAAATTGCTCCACGCCGATGCGCCCGGACCACCGCCGTGCAACATCACCAGCGCTTCGCCCTCGCCAGCCTCGTGGTAATGCAGCTTGATGCCGTCGATCTCGGCATACCTGGAGGTCGACGCTTCGGTCAAGGGCTGGTCCAGGGTCATTTCTACGGTACTCATGTCTATCCTTACTTGTTCTTGCAGGGTCAGAAAAAGATGCTCAGGCTGGGCGCGAGCAGGGTTGTCTGGTCGAGGACGATCTTCCGGCTCTTGATGCGGAAGCCCTCGGGGGTGTCGTCAGCCGGCTGCAGCACATCGAAGCGCTCGCCGAAGAACTGGTACTCGTCCCGTTCGGCACGGCTCTGGAAAACGACGATATTGCTGCGCACTGCATACAGGCCGTCTTCCATGCGCACCCTGACATTGCTCAGGCAGTGCCGGGTCCGCGACGGCGGTTCTTCCGCCCAGGCCTTGCCGGTTTCGATCTTGCGGATCCGCTGCTCGAGGTCCGCCTTGGTTTCGTCGAAGGAGGCCAGGGCGCCCGGCCCAGTCAGTTCCAAGTGACGCTCGCGTGGAGTGCGGCTGGAACGGATCGGCATCCAGTAATGCGTGTCGCTGGAGAACAGCGACAGCCATTCGCGGAACTTCCTGTCGTCCAGCAGTTCCGCCTCGTAGGCCAGGAACTGCTCGATGCGCACCTGGATTTCGGCTGCGACGTAAGGCAGCGCAGGCATCTTCAGCTCAGTCATTTCCACCTCCACAGCTGCCGTTGCGATGCAGGGTAATCGGCTCGCTCCTGACCGGAGCCGATTGCATCAGCTCGGCCCAGCGCCGGTAGAAGTTGCGGGCCGCCATGTCGGAGAACAGCGGGCCATGATGGCCGCCGACGCCCTCGACCGTCTGTTCCGGCGCGCCCAGCGCCATCTGGTAGCACATGCGGCTGGACTGCGCCGCCGCACCGCGCATCACCTTCTGCACCTCGACCCAGTTCTCGCCGTCGTCCTGTTCCAGCATGCCGGAGGGTCCGAATGCGCGCAGCGCGCTGCGACGGAAGGCATCCTTGACTTCAGCCGGAGCCTTCTTGTCCACCAGCACCCATGCCCACACTTCGATCTGGTTCGGGCCGCGCGGATGCCAGACCCGGATCGTGTTGGTCCCGTTCAGCCAGGAGAAGTTGGGAAACAGCGTGTTGTGGCCGCTGACGCGGGCGGCACGATGATCGCCGAGCCGCTCGCGCGCTTCGTCGAAGGTATCCTTCAGCCAGGCCTTGACAACAGGGTCCAGCCACAGCGAAGGGTTGGGAGACTCGGCGTGGAAGTAGCCGCCGCCGTGGCCTTCGTCAGTCCAGAACTGCATGCCGTCGCGCGCATCCATGCTGTGGACTGCGGGGTCATAGTCTTCCGGCTTGCATGCCTCGATCGCCGAGACGTGGCTGGTGGCGGCATGGTACATGTCGCTGACGAACTGCTCGGCGGGCATCTTCCAGTTGCAGTCGATGGTCCACTTGTGCACGCCGGCGATCACCTCGGTACCGCCTTCCAGGCGGTCCACCAGACCGTCGAGATAATAGGTCGCGGCGCCCAGGTGGTCGACCAGTGCGGGAGCATCCTCGTCCCAGTTGGCGAACAGCATGCCCTTGTAGGACTCCAGACGGCGGATCTTCCTTGCGCCCCAATCCTTCTTGTCGAACTCGCATCCGTACTGCCCTTCGTGGGGAATCGCCTTCAGCTCGCCCGCCAGGTCGTAGGCCCATCCGTGATAGCTGCAGGTGAAGGCGCGCGCATTGCCGGCATCGGTGCGGCAGATGCGCATCCCGCGGTGCCGCCACTGGTTGAGAAACGCGGCAATGGATCCATCCTTTTGGCGCACCACCACCACCGGGTCTTCCGCCATGTAGCTGGTGAAGAAATCGCCGGTCTTGGGGATCTGGCTTTCATGTCCGAGAAAGAGCCAGGACCGACCGAAAATGCGGTCGCATTCCATCTTGT
>JAEWBA010000086.1 GCA_023391395.1 Pseudomonadota bacterium | reverse complement strand
GAAGTAAATCGATTATGTCCTTAATTTCCGGCAACTTGCAAGCTGTCAAAGACCGCATTGTCGCAGCTGCGCAGGCTGCTGCGCGCGAGCCTGCAGAGATTGCTTTGCTGGCGGTTTCCAAGACCTTTGGTCCCGATGCGGTGATCGAGGCGGCTCTGGACGGGCAGAAGGCCTTCGGAGAAAACTATGTCCAGGAAGCGCTGGACAAGATGGAAGCGGTGCGCGCCGCACGCCCAGATTTGCGCCTCGAATGGCATTTCATCGGTCCGATCCAGAGCAACAAGACCCGCCTCATTGCAGCCCACTTCGACTGGGTGCATTCCATCGAGCGTGAAAAGATTGCCCAGCGTTTGTCCGAGCAGCGGCCCGAGCATCTGGCGCCGCTGAATGTCTGCGTGCAGGTCAATATCAGCGGCGAGTCCAGCAAGAGCGGCGTCGCGCCGGCGCAGGTCGCAGAACTGGCGCATGCGCTTGCCGCTCTGCCGCGCCTGCGCCTGCGCGGGTTGATGGCCATTACTGAACCGGAGGCCGATCCCGAGCGGCAGCGTCGGCCTTTGCGCGAGATGCGGATGCTGTTCGAAAGCCTGAGGCGGCAAGGCTTGGCGCTCGATACCCTGTCGATGGGCATGTCGGATGACCTGGAAGCGGCCATCGCTGAAGGCGCCACCCTGGTGAGAATAGGCAGCGCGATTTTTGGAAAGAGACACTATGCGAAATGAATTGAGAATTGCCTTCATCGGCGGCGGCAACATGGCGACCGCCTTGATCGGCGGCTTGGCCGGAAAACTGGTCCCAGCCGGGAATATCCACGTGGTGGATCCGAATGCCGAAGCCTTGAAGAAGCTGGCCCAGCAGTTCGGCGTTGGCGTCGCATCGGCAATCGATCCCGCCGTGGCGCAATGCGAGGTGATCGTGCTGGCGGTCAAGCCCCAGCAGATGAAGGAAGTTGCGGCGCAGCTCAAGCCATTCGTCTCGGCGCAACTGCTGCTTTCGATCGCCGCAGGCATCCGTGCCGCGGATCTGTCGCGCTGGTTGAACGGGCATGCCGCCATTGTGCGTGCCATGCCGAATACGCCTGCGCTGATAGGCAAGGGCATTACCGGCATGGTTGCGCTCGAAGGCGTATCCGCCGCGCAGCGCGACATTGCCGATGCCATCCTGCTGGCGGTGGGAGAAACCGTCTGGCTGGCCGAGGAGACCTTGATCGACCCGGTCACTGCGGTGTCCGGCAGCGGACCAGCCTATGTGTTCTATTTCATCGAGGCGATGCAGCAGGCCGCCGAGGAATTGGGCCTGTCGGCCGAGCAGGGCAAGCGTCTGGCGCTCGCCACCTTTACCGGCGCCGCCCAGTTGGCCGCCCAGTCGCCGGATCCGGTGCCGCTGTTACGCGAGCGCGTCACCTCGAAAGGCGGGACCACCTATGCCGCGCTCACCAGCATGGAAGAGAGCGGCGTCAAGGAGGCAATCGTGCGCGCAGTCAAGGCCGCCTCGGCCCGCGGAAAGGAATTGGGAGAGGAATTTGGGCGCGACTAGGCAAGCGCGCGTGCTGCCGCGCGCTGCCTGTCGCTTTGCCTGAAGCGAAACCGGAGATCGGTTCGAAGAAAAATCCGGAACGGCTTATTTCCGTCCCAGCCCGAGAATCAGACCCACCACCAGGCCGGCAACCGCACCCACCCCTACGGATTGCCACGGGTTTTCCTTGACGTAGCGGTCGGCCGTATCCGTGGCTTCCTTGGTACTGGCCGCCATCTTGCCTTGCATGTTGTACAGGCCGCTCTTGGCGCTCTGCAGATTGGATTCGAAACGCGCCCGTGTCGACTGGTAACTGGAATCCATCTGGTTTCCCGTCGATTTCAAGAGGTCTTCGGCGTCCTTGATCACTGCCTTCAAGTCGCTGATCAGCTTGTCTCTGCCTTCCTGCATTGTTCCGTTCGTATTCATGGCTTATCCCATCCTGTTATCCAATTGAAACCTGCCCGTTGGACTGGGAACAAGGGCAGTTTGTTCATTTTGCATGTACTTGCTCTTGCCTTGGACTAAGCAGAAGTCGCGTGCTCACTTCGGCTTATGCACCTTGAAGTTGTACGACTCCCCATGCTTGAGATAGGTAATCTTGTTCTCCAGGCCGGCGGCCTTTACTTCTTTCTGGAAATCCTCGATCGGTGACTTGAATACGTCATAGTCGTTGTAATGGATAGGAATGGCATGCTCCGGTGCGATGATCTGAAGCATTTCAACCCCGTCCTTGCCATCCATGGTGACTTTCATCACGCCCAGGATCATCGTGCCTCCCAAATGCAGCAAAGCTAGGTCGATGTCGGGATAGCGCTTGGGAATTTCGCGGATATCGTCGTAGACCAATGTATCGCCGCTGATGTACATCCGGTATGCAGTAGCGCCTTGCTGCCCGAATTCGAGCATGGTGCCCATGACTTCAGGCAGGACTATCGATGCGCCGGGCGGGCCGTGGCGACCCGGCATGGAGGTCAGTTGAAGCGTGGCCTCGCCTTTCTGTACCGTCAAGATATCCCAGGTGTGCAGTCCGTAAAGCGCGGTAAACCCGAGTTTCTCCAAATGCTTGACGGCCTCGGGCGTAGTGACGATAGGCATTTTGCGGTCCAGCTTTTCCTGGACGAGTTGATCGAAATGGTCGCCATGAAAATGGGAGAGCAAAACCATATCGATGGGCGGCAGCTCCTCGAAGGAAATCGCCGGGTCGGTCAGGCGCTGGGCGGTGAGTCCGTAGCCAAGGTGGACATGGCCGCCCTTGTGCAGAAAATTCGGGTCGGTCAGGATGGTCAGCCCGGCATAGCGGATGATCACGGTGGCCGTGCCGATGAACTGTATCGAACCGGCATTGGTGTCCACCGGTCCCTGCGCCGCTGGAAAGCTGAGAGTGTGCTGCTTGCCCTGTCTCGCTTCGGCTTGCGGCTGGGTCTGTTGGGAAGCCGCTTGTGCAAACGCCGCTGCGTGAGACGAGGCAATGAGGAAGAGCAGCAGCAGGCGAGCAAGGGCGGCAATCATTGGCGCTCCCGGACGAGGTCTCCTAGCAAGATAGGAATCGCCGTCTCCGTCCGCAAGCCAAGTCCTGTCCGCCAGTGAGGGGCTTTGAATCGCCTCAAACAGGCATTGGGGATCTGCAATGAGCAGGCGCCGCTTGCCTGCTGTTAGCGCAAGGCGTAATCCAGTGCCACTCCGGCGAATACGGCAGCGCCCAGCCAGTTGTTATGCATGAATGCCTTGAAGCAATCCATGCGCTCGCGTTCCCGGATCAGGGTGTAGTGATACAGGGCACAAGCGGCGGCTATCGCCAATCCGGCAAGGAACCATAGTCGCAAACCGTAGGCCCAGCCGACGACCAGGAGAATGGCAAAGCTGAGCGCATAGCAGAGCATGATCGCTGCCACATCGAAACGTCCAAACGTAATGGCCGAGGTCTTGAGGCCGAGCTTCAGGTCGTCGTCCCGATCCACCATGGCGTATTCAGTATCGTAAGCCACCGCCCAGAAGATGTTCCCAATCAACAGCAGCCAGGCTGCCGGCGGCACGCTGTCCTGCACGGCGGCGAATGCCATCGGAATGCCGAAGCCGAAGGCAATCCCGAGATAGGCTTGCGGAATGGCGAAGAAACGCTTGAAGTAGGGATAGCTGGCGGCGATCAACACGGCTGCGACCGACAGCAGCTTGGTCAGGGTATTGAGCGGCAGGATCAACAGGAAGGAAATCAAAGCCAGCACGGCCGCCACCGCCAGCGCCTCCCAGGATGCAATCTTGCCGCTGGTGAGGGGACGGTTGACCGTGCGCTTGACGTGCTTGTCGAACTCGCGGTCGGCGTAGTCATTGATGGCACAGCCGGCCGAACGCATCAGAACGGTGCCCAGCGTGAAGATCAGCACCAGCGTCCAGTCCGGCTTGCCGTCCGAGGCCAGCCACAAGGCGATCAGGGTAGGCCATAGCAGCAGGAGTATGCCGATGGGTTTGTCGGCGCGCACCAGTTGCGCATAAAGCTTGAGTCGATTCATAAACGATGAATTGTTGCAGGGGATTCGATAACTTGTTCACTACTCTTGATGCTGGTCGCCTTGACTGTTGCCTGTGCCCGACCTTCCATCGCCGGATCAGGCTTCAAACGACTCGGTCGGCGCTTCGCTCAGCATGGTGACGCCATGCAGGTCGCAGGACAGCACGGCGTCGCGGACCGCCTCGATGGCGGCGCGGCGGGTGAAGCTCTTGCGCCAGGCAATCACCACGCGGCGCGAGGGCGCGGGATCGGAAAATGGGACGTAGCGCAGCATCCCCTCCTTGGGATGCATGTCGGGCACCGAGGCACGCGGCAAGACCGTGATGCCCAGACCGGATGCGACCATGTGGCGTATCGTTTCCAGGGACGAACCTTCAAAAG
>JAEWBA010000076.1 GCA_023391395.1 Pseudomonadota bacterium | reverse complement strand
CGGCCAGACTCCTGCAGACGCACGCCGGCGGGCAAGGCAGGCTGGGTGCCGACATCGCGATCGACAAGCGGCTGCCCATGGGTGGCGGGCTTGGCGGCGGCTCCTCGGACGCCGCCACAACCCTGATCGCGCTGAATTATCTCTGGCAGACCGGATTGACGCGCCAGGAACTGATGGCGCTCGGGCTCCAACTCGGTGCCGATGTGCCCTTCTTCATTTTTGGCCGCAACGCCTTTGCCGAAGGCGTGGGCGAAAGCCTGAGGGCGATCGAAACGCCCGCATGCTGGTATGTCGTCATCGAACCAGGCGTGGCAGTGCCGACCGCAGAGATATTTGCCTCACCGGAATTGACAAGGGATTCCAAACCCGTCAGAATATCGGACTTTCCAAACGCCTTAATCGGATTTGGAAAAAACGACCTGCAAGTCGTGGCATCCAGGCTATATCCAGCCATCGCCGACGCCATTGAGTGGCTGCAGCCATTCGGCGAAGCGAGAATGACGGGTTCCGGCGCATGCGTGTTTTGCGCGCTCTGGACCGAAGCGGAAGCGAACGAAGTCCTGCAACAGGCGCAGGAAACCGCTTCCCGGCAGTGGAAAGTGTGGAAAGCCAAAGCGGTTGAGCGCCATCCGCTCTCGCACTTGCTGCCGCAAGGCTGAGGTTGTTGTCAAGAATTGGTTTGTCGGCGCAATGCAATATGCGACGGCAAACACCCGGTTGTGTAGGGGAGTCGCCAAGTTGGTTAAGGCACCGGATTTTGATTCCGGCATTCGAGGGTTCGAGTCCTTCCTCCCCTGCCAGTAAATTCAAAAAAAGAAGAAGCACAACAGAACAAGCCGCCAAAGCGAGACATTTCCGTCTGGCCTTGGCGGCTTTTCAAGCTTTTAACCACTGCAGTAGGTATTCCATGGCGCTCGAGAACCTGATGGTATTTACCGGCAACGCGAATCCGGAGTTGGCTGCCGGTGTTGCCAAGCAACTCGGCATCCCGCTCGGGAAGGCTGTTGTTTCCAAGTTCTCCGATGGCGAAGTCATGGTCGAGATCAACGAGAACGTGCGCGGCAAGGATGTCTTCGTGCTGCAATCGACTTGTGCGCCGACCAATGACAACCTCATGGAAATCATCCTGATGGTGGATGCCTTGAAGCGCGCTTCCGCCGGCCGCATCACCGCCGCCATCCCCTACTTCGGCTATGCCCGCCAGGACCGTCGCCCTCGTTCGGCACGGGTGGCGATTTCCGCCAAGGTGGTGGCCAATATGCTGCAGGAAGCCGGTGTCGAACGTGTCCTGATCATGGACTTGCACGCCGACCAGATCCAGGGCTTCTTCGACATTCCGGTCGATAACATCTACGCATCGCCTATCCTGCTGTCGGACCTGGTGAGCAAGAAATACGAGGATCTGTTGGTGGTGTCGCCGGACGTCGGCGGCGTGGTCCGCGCCCGCGCTCTGGCCAAGCGCCTGGATTGCGATCTGGCGATCATCGACAAGCGCCGCCCGAAGGCCAATGTTTCAGAAGTGATGAACATCATCGGCGAAGTCGAAGGCCGCAACTGCGTCATCATGGACGACATGGTCGACACCGCCGGCACGCTGACCAAGGCCGCCGAAGTGCTGAAGGACCGCGGCGCCAAGAAGGTGGTCGCCTATTGTACGCACCCGGTGCTGTCGGGCCCGGCGATCGAGCGTATCGCCACTTCGCCGCTGGACGAACTGGTGGTGGTCGACACGATTCCGCTGGCACCGGCCGCGCGCGCCTGCGACAAGATTCGCCAGTTGACCTGCGCCGATCTGCTGGCCGAAACCTTCAAGCGCATCACCAAGGGCGATTCGGTGATGTCGCTGTTCATGGATTAAAGACTTTCCGGCGACTCTGTCGCCGGAAGGATAAGCAGGATTCAATCCTTTCCTTCGGGCGAGGATTTTTTCATCCCCTGGTCGCGGGGGATGGCAACGCAAGGCGAGGCCTTGCACACATTGGAGCTTAGAAATGAAAGTAATCGCATTCCCACGCAAGGAGCAGGGGTCCGGAGCGAGCCGCCGCCTGCGCAAGGCGGGACAAACCCCCGGCATCATCTATGGCGGCAGCAGCGAGCCGGTCACCATCGCGCTCGACCACAATGCGCTGTTTCACGCGCTGAAGAAGGAAGCCTTCCACGCCTCGATTCTGGACATGGAAATCGAAGGCAAGGTGGAAAAGGTCCTGCTGCGCGACTTCCAGATGCACGCCTTCAAGCCGATCGTGCTGCACGCCGACTTCCAGCGCGTCGATGCCAACCAAAAGATCAACGTCAAGGTGCCGCTGCGCTTCGTGAACGCCGAAGTTTCTCCGGCAGTGAAGCTGTCTTCGGCCGTGGTCAGCCACGTGTTGAATGAACTGGATGTGTCCTGCCTGCCGGCCGACCTGCCCGAGTTCATCGAAGTCGATCTGTCCAAGATCGAAGCAGGCCAGTCGATCCACCTGTCGCAACTGACCCTGCCCAAGGGCGTGACGCCGAATCTGCACGGCACCCAGGAAGATCCGACGATCGCCACCTCCAGCGTGCCGGCCGGCCAGGTGTCCGCGGAAGAGGCGGCGGCAGCCGAAAATCCGGAAGAAAAGAAGTAAGCTTCAATCTCTTTCGCATCAAAAAGGGCCAACAGAATGTTGGCCCTTTTTCGTTATGCGTCGCCTTCGATGCGTGGACTCCTCGCTTCTGAGACTTTTTCTCCTTGCCGAAGCGAGAATCGCGTCACGACGATGGCGCTTGATCGGCCAGCCTTTGCCGCAACTCTGTTTTCAACACCTTGCCGTAGTTGTTCTTTGGCAGTTGATCGACAAAGATGTAGCGCTTGGGACGCTTGAAGCGTGCAATGTGTTCGAGACAGTGCCGGTCAAGGGCTTCCACCGTTAGGCTGCCTCCCGCTTTCGGCACCACGAAGGCGACCACGTTCTCGCCCCACTCCGGATCGGGCTCTCCCACCACCGCAACCTCGCCGATCTCCGGCGCACTCAGAAGCGCCTCTTCCACTTCTCGTGGATAGATGTTGGAACCACCGCTGATGATGAGATCCTTGCTGCGATCCTTAAGGGTCAGGAAGCCGTCCGCATCCAGGCAACCCACGTCACCCGTGAACAGCCAGCCGTCGCGAATTGCGGCCGCAGTCGCTTCTTCGTTGCGCCAGTAACCCGCCATGACGGTGTCGCCCTTGACCAGTATCTCTCCCACTTCGCCGGGCGCGAGCTCCCTGCCCTGCTCGTCACCCACGCGCAGTTGCACGGGTGTCTGCGCGACGCCGGCCGAGGCGATGCGTTCCAGGTAACGCGGATGACTGATATCGGCAAGGACGCTGCGGGAAAGCACGGTGCCGACCATGGGGGTTTCTCCCTGTCCGTAAATCTGCACGAAACGCGGCCCCATGACGCGCAAGGCGCGCCGGATGTCGGCCAGATACATGGGGGCCCCGCCATAGACGATGGTCTTGAAGGTATCGGCCGCATCCGCGTGCGTCATGCCGGCCTGTTCGGCATGATCCACCAAGCGCTTCACAATCGTCGGGGCCGCGAAGGTTGAAAGCGGCCCGACCTGCCGACCGAGTTCGAACAATTCGGCGGGATCGACGCCGCCTGACGCAGGGACCACATGCCGTGCCCCCGCCATGACGTGAGGGATCGCGTAGATGCCCGCTCCATGCGACATGGGTGCGGCATAGGCGATGGCGTCACGCGGCGACACCGGGTCCACGTCGACGAAATAAGTCATCCCCATGGTCATGAGATTGCGATGGGTAATCATGACCCCCTTGGGCCGCCCGGTAGTGCCGCTGGTATAGAAGAGCCATGCGACATCGCCGGAATCCCGCGGCGTGACTTCCACGCTGGCCCAATCCGCCCCAGGCGCGAACCAGTCCGAGGCTTCGGACGCCTCCACGTCGATCTGCCATTCCAGGCCCGCAAGCGGCGCCGGCGCCACGTCGCGCGTGGCGAAACCGATACGCGCCTGGGCATTGTTGACAATCCACTCCGCCTCTTTCGTGTGCAGCTTGGCATTGACCGGGACCACGACGAGGCCGGCCCACCATGCCGCCCACATCACTTCCAGATAACGCGGATGATTGCGCATGAACAGCAGCACACGGTCCCCAGGTACCAGCCCCAGCCGGCGAAAGCGCTGCGCCAGTCCGGCGCTACGCGCGGCCCATTCACCATAGGTCGCATGAACCGTCGTACCGTGAAGGATGGCGATCCGCTCCGGATCCTGTCGCGCGTGGCGCACGAGCAAATGGGCAAGGCTCATGAGAGTCTCCAGTATCTTGTCGTTATAGGGAAGCGCTGTTCAAGATAGCGGCAAAATAGCGAATCGCCTATACGGTATGTCTACGATATCTGGCACCATGTTCATTTTGTCCGGCTTCGGCGACTCGCCGTATTTCGGCACACTGGCGACCGGATTGGACGACAGACAGCGGCATCCCGGATAATCACGCTTTTCCTTCCGCTGTGCCCTGAAGCATCGACCTGACATGTCCATACGCTTGATAG
>JAEWBA010000370.1 GCA_023391395.1 Pseudomonadota bacterium | reverse complement strand
CGTCAGTTCCGCGCTTTCATAGCCAAGAATGGACGAGGTCGGCACGCCCTGCTCGGCCAGCAGAAGTTCCAGCAGCACGCGCGTGCCGGAGCCGATCTGCCGGTTCACGAAGCGCAGGTCCGCGCGTGCCAGGTCGGCCAGGCCGCGAATACCCTTGGGATTGCCGCGGGCGGTGAACAGCCCTTGGGTGCGGTAAGCGAGATGGATCAGGGCATGCTTTTCGGGATCGAGCCATTGCAGGTATTGCTCGGCCGCCGAGTGGCGCAGCTCGCCCACCGGCAGATGGAAGCCGGCGAGGTCGCATTCGCCGCGCGCCAGCGCCATCACGGCTTCCATGCTGCCGCGATAGCGCAGATCCACTCCCACCTCGGCCTCGTCGAGGCGCTTGATCAGCGCATCGACGGCAAAACCGTGCGAGGCGGTGATGCGCAATACCGGGCGGCTGCTCGCCAGGACGCGCGCCAGTTCCTGTTCCAGCTCCGAGGCCAGGCTATCGAGGAAGGGCGAGAGGCGCGCCGCGATGCGCTTGTCGGCCCAGATCAGCTTTTCCGCCAGCGGCGTCAGCGCCGTGCCCTGCCCGCGCACCTTCTGCACCAGAGCCGCGCCGAACTGCTCATCGAACTCGCGCAGCAAGCCCCAGGCGTGCCGGTAGGACAGGCCCACGGTCGCGGCAGCGCCGCTGATGCTGCCCTGCTCGCGGATTTCGGTCAGCAGGCGCAAGAGGAGCGGCAAGCCGACGCCGGAGCCATCTTCCCGCTTGAGCAGCCACTCGGGGCGGATTTCGATCTTCATTTATGCAATCCAGATCATATTGAGAGAGTCATATTAGCGTGATAACTTCATTTTCGGTGAAATTTCACGGCCAATATATGTTCTTGTGAGCATATGAAGCCGCCTTTGATCATGACTCACGCCCCTCTTTCCCAGCCCGCCGCCGTATCGGACTCTCCGCCCATCCAGGCCATCCTCGACGAGTACGCGGGCGGCAGCGGCATGCTGCTGCCGGCCCTGCATGCGATCCAGGATGCGCTGGGCTACATCCCGCCGACCTCGGTGGCCGATATCGCCGCCGCCTTCAACCTGTCGCGCGCCGAGGTGCATGGCGTGATCAGCTTCTATCACCATTTCCGCAGCACGCCACCGGCTGCTCACACGGTTCAAGTGTGCCGCGCCGATGCGTGCCAGAGCATGGGCGCGGAGCGCTTGCTGGCCCATGCCGAGCAGGCGCTCGGCTGCCGCCTGCACGGGCGCAGCACCGATGGCCGCTTCGCGCTGGAACCGGTGTATTGCCTGGGACAGTGCGCGACGTCGCCGGCGGTGATGATCGACGATGCCGTGCATGCAAGGGTTAGCCCCGACAAGTTCGACCGCCTGCTGGCGCCGCTGAAGGAAACGGCGTGAGCGCGCGCATTTACGTGCCCCGCGATTCGACCGCGCTGGCGCTCGGCGCCGATGCGGTGGCCGCCGCCATCGCCGCCGAAGCGGCGCGGCGCGGCATCGATATCGAGATCGTGCGCAACGGCACGCGTGGCCTGCTGTGGCTGGAGCCGCTGGTGGAAGTGGCCACGCCTGCCGGCCGCATCGGCTATGGCGCCATCGAAGCGGCCGAGGTGGCGGCATTGTTCGACGCCGGCTTTCACGAAGGCAGCAGCGCGCATGCTTCCTGCATCGGGCCGGTGGAAGAGCATCCTTACCTGAAGAAGCAGGAACGCCTGACGTTCGCGCGCGTGGGCATCACCGATCCGCTCTCGCTCGCCGACTATGAGGCGCATGGCGGCTATCGCGGCTTGCGCAATGCGCTGGCGATGGAACCGGCTGCCATCGTCACCTGCGTCACCGAATCGGGCCTGCGCGGGCGCGGCGGTGCCGCCTTCCCCACCGGCATCAAGTGGAAGACGGTGCTCGATACGCCGGCGCAGCAGAAATACATCGTCTGCAATGCCGACGAAGGCGATTCCGGAACCTTCGCCGACCGCATCGTCATGGAAAGCGATCCCTTCGTGCTGATCGAAGGCATGGCGATTGCTGCGCTCGCGGTCGGCGCGAACAAGGGCTACATCTACGTGCGCAGCGAATACCCGCATGCGATCGCCGTGTTGAACGAGGCGATCGCCTTCGCCCGTGCGCAGTGCTATCTCGGTGCGAACATCCTCGGTTCCGGCAAGGCTTTCGATCTGGAAGTGCGAAAAGGCGCCGGCGCCTACATCTGCGGCGAAGAAACCGCCTTGCTGGAAAGCCTGGAAGGCAAGCGCGGCGTGGTGCGCGCCAAGCCGCCGTTGCCGGCGGTGCAAGGCCTGTTCGGCCAGCCGACCGTCATCAACAACGTCATCTCGCTGGCCAGCGTGCCCATCATCCTTGATCGCGGCGCAGCGTTCTACCGCGATTTCGGCATGGGCCGCTCGCGCGGCACCCTGCCCATCCAGCTCGCCGGCAACATCAAGCAGGGCGGCCTGATCGAAAAGGCTTTCGGCGTGACGCTGCGCGAAATCCTGTACGACTACGGCGGCGGCACTGCCTCAGGCCGGCCGATCCGCGCAGTGCAGGTCGGCGGGCCGCTCGGCGCCTATCTGCCCGAATCGCAATGGGATACGCCACTCGACTACGAAGCCTTCGCCGCCCTGTCGGCGGTGCTGGGCCACGGCGGCATCGTGGTGCACGACGACAGCGCCGACATGGCGAAGCTGGCGCGCTATGCCATGGAATTCTGCGCCGTCGAATCCTGCGGCAAGTGCACGCCCTGCCGCATCGGCTCCACGCGCGGCGTCGAAGTGATCGACAAGATCGCCGCCGGCCGCGAACGGGAAAAACAAGTGCACCTGCTGCGCGACCTGTGCGACACCATGCTGCACGGCTCGCTATGCGCCATGGGCGGCATGACGCCCTACCCGGTGCTGTCGGCACTGAATCATTTTCCGGAAGACTTCGGCCAGCCGGCCGAAACCAGGGACGCGGCTTAGGGGAATGCAATGAGAGAAACCATCCTGAAGAGAGATTTCGGCACCCCGGCACGCGAGTCGGAGCGCCTCGTCACGCTGGAAATCGACGGCATCGAAGTGACGGTGCCCGAAGGCACCTCGGTCATGCGCGCCGCCGCCGAGAGCGGTGTCAACATCCCCAGGCTGTGCGCCACCGACAGCCTGGAAGCCTTCGGCTCCTGCCGCCTGTGCCTGGTCGAGATCGAAGGCCGCAAGGGCTATCCCGCTTCCTGCACCACGCCGGTGGAAGCCGGCATGAGGGTGCGCACGCAGTCGGGCAAGCTGCAGGACTTGCGCAAGGGCGTGATGGAGTTGTACATCTCCGACCACCCGCTCGATTGCCTCACCTGCTCCGCCAACGGCAATTGCGAGCTGCAGGACATGGCCGGCGTCACCGGCTTGCGCGAAGTGCGCTACGGCTTCGAGGGCGCCAACCACCTGGACTGCGAGAAAGACGAATCCAACCCCTACTTCTCCTACGATCCGTCCAAGTGCATCGTCTGCAACCGCTGCGTGCGCGCCTGCGAGGAAACCCAGGGCACGTTCGCGCTGACCATTTCCGGACGCGGTTTCGATTCGCGCGTCGCCGCGGGTCAGGACCAGAGCTTCATGGAATCCGAATGCGTGTCCTGCGGCGCCTGCGTGGAAGCCTGTCCGACCGCCACCCTGCAGGAAAAATCCGTGATCTGGCTCGGCCAGCCCGAGCACAGCATCACCACGACTTGCGCCTACTGCGGCGTCGGCTGCTCGCTGAAAGCCGAGATGAAGGGCAACCAGGTGGTGCGCATGGTGCCGGCCAAGGATGGCAAGGCCAACGAGGGTCATGCCTGCGTCAAGGGCTGCTTCGCCTGGGGCTATGCAACGCACAAGGATCGCATCACCAAGCCCATGATCCGCAAGAGCATCAACGATCCCTGGCACGAAGTATCCTGGGACGAGGCGCTCGATTACGCCGCCTCCGAATTCAAGCGCATCCAAGCCAAGTACGGACGCGACGCCATCGGCGGCATCGTGTCCTCGCGTTGCACCAACGAGGAAGACTACCTGGTGCAAAAGCTGGTGCGCGCCGCCTTCGGCAACAACAATGTCGATACCTGCGCGCGCGTCTGCCACTCGCCCACCGGCTACGGCTTGAAGCAAACGCTGGGCGAATCGGCCGGCACCCAGACCTTCAAGTCGGTCGAGAAAGCCGACGTCGTCATGGTGATCGGCGCCAATCCCACCGACGGCCATCCGGTGTTCGCCTCACGCCTGAAGAAGCGCCTGCGCCAGGGCGCGAAGCTGATTGTGGTCGATCCGCGCCGCATCGACCTGGTGAAGACGCCGCACGTGCGCGCCGAGCATCATCTGCAATTGAAGCCGGGGACCAATGTCGCCGTCATCAATGCACTGGCGCACGTCATCGTGACGGAAGGCTTGCTGGATGAAGCCTTCATCGCTGCGCGCTGCGAAGAAAAATCCTTCATGCAGTGGCGCGAGTTCGTGGCCCAGCCGGATAACTCGCCGGAAGCGATGGAAACCGTGACCGGCGTCCCGGCCGCCGAACTGCGTGCCGCTGCGCGTCTGTACGCCACCGGCGCCAATGCTGCCATTTACTATGGTCTCGGCGTGACGGAACATGCCCAGGGTTCCACCATGGTGATGGGCATCGCCAACCTCGCCATGGCGACCGGCAATGTCGGGCGCGAAGGCGTGGGCGTAAATCCCTTGCGCGGCCAGAACAATGTGCAGGGTTCCTGCGACATGGGTTCCTTCCCGCACGAGCTGCCCGGCTACCGCCATGTCTCCGACAGCACGGTGCGTGCGCAATTCGAGGAAGCCTGGGGCGTGACGCTGCAGGCCGAACCCGGCCTGCGCATTCCCAATATGTTCGATGCCGCCCTGCACGGCAGCTTCAAGGGCTTGTATTGCCAGGGCGAAGATATCGTGCAGTCCGACCCCAACACACAGCATGTCGCCGCCGCCCTCTCGGCCATGGAATGCATCGTGGTGCAGGACATTTTCCTGAACGAGACCGCCAAGTATGCCCACGTGCTGCTGCCCGGTTCCTCCTTCCTGGAAAAGGACGGCACCTTCACCAATGCCGAGCGCCGCATCTCGCGCGTGCGCAAGGTTATGCCGCCGCTGGCTGGCTATGCCGACTGGGAAGTCACGATCGCGCTGGCGAAACGCCTGGGCTACGAGATGCACTACAGCCATCCGTCCGAAATCATGGACGAGATCGCGCGCCTGACGCCGACCTTTGCCGGCGTCAGCTACGACAAGCTGGAGCGCCTGGGTAGCATCCAGTGGCCGTGCAACGAGGAAGCGCCGGAAGGCACACCCATCATGCACAAGCATGCCTTCGTGCGCGGCAAGGGCCGCTTCCTGATCACGAAGTACGTGGCGACGGACGAAAAGGTGACGCGCAAGTACCCGCTGATCCTGACCACCGGCCGCATCCTAACTCAGTACAACGTCGGCGCGCAGACGCGGCGCACGGAAAACGTGCGCTGGCATGCCGAGGACCGGCTGGAAATCCATCCGCACGATGCCGAGGAACGCGGCATCAAGGATGGCGGCTGGGTCGGCATCGAAAGCCGCGCCGGCAACACCGTGCTGCGTGCCCTGGTGACCGAGCGCATGCAGCCGGGCGTGGTCTACACCACCTTCCACTTCCCGGAATCGGGCGCCAACGTCATCACCACCGACAATTCCGACTGGGCCACCAACTGCCCGGAATACAAGGTGACGGCCGTGCAGGTGATGCCGGTGGCTCAGCCTTCTGCCTGGCAGACAGAATACGCGCACTTCAACCGGACCCAGCTCGGATTGCTCGACGAAAAAGCCACGCTCACGGAGGCGCAGTGATGGCCGAAGACACCCACGCCGTGCCGGACCGCAGCAGCCGCCACGCCATCACGCGGCTGGAGTCGGGATGCTGGGCCCAAGCGATGGATGAACTGGCCGAGGAAGTCCCGGTTGCCTTCGAATACAACGGTATCTCGCATGCCGTCATGCTTGCCACGCCCTCCGACCTGGAGGAATTCGCGCTCGGCTTTTCCCTGAGCGAAGGCATCATTGCCAGGCCCGACGAGCTCTACGATACGGAGATCGTCCCGTCCGAGGCCGGCATCACCC
>JAEWBA010000280.1 GCA_023391395.1 Pseudomonadota bacterium | reverse complement strand
ACCGAAGACCATGCATTTCGCCGAACCGCTGCCGCTGCAAAGCGGCGCGTCGCTGGCCGACTACGACCTGGTTTACGAAACCTACGGCACCTTGAATGCCGAACGCAGCAATGCCGTGCTGATCTGCCATGCTCTAAATGCCTCCCACCATGTGGCCGGCGTGTACGAAGGCGAGAATGGCAAGCGCAATGTCGGCTGGTGGGACAACATGGTTGGCCCCGGCAAGCCGGTCGACACAGACCGCTTCTTCGTCATCGGTGTCAACAACCTCGGCTCCTGTTTCGGTTCGACCGGGCCGATGCATATCAATCCGGCCACCGGCAAGCCCTACGGTGCCCATTTTCCGGTGGTGACGGTCGAGGACTGGGTGCGCGCCCAGGCGCGCCTGGCCGATGCCCTCGGCATCGAACAGTTCGCTGCCGTCATGGGCGGCTCGCTCGGCGGCATGCAAGCGCTGTCCTGGAGCATGCTGTTTCCCGAGCGTCTGCGCCATTGCGTGGTGATCGCTTCCACCCCCAAGCTGTCGGCGCAAAACATCGCCTTCAACGACGTCGCCCGCCAGGCGATCCTGAACGATCCCGATTTCCACGGCGGCGATTTCTATGCCCACAGCGTGGTGCCGAAGAACGGCCTGCGCGTGGCGCGCATGATCGGCCACATCACCTACCTGTCCGACGACAGCATGGCGGAGAAATTCGGGCGTGACCTGCGCAACGGCGGCTACCAGTTCGGCTTCGGCATCGACTTCGAGATCGAGTCCTACCTGCGCTATCAGGGCGACAAGTTCTCCGAATACTTCGATGCCAACACTTATCTATTGATCACCAAGGCACTCGATTACTACGACCCGGCGCGCGAGTTCGGCGACGATCTGTCCAGGGCGCTGGCCAATACGCAGGCGCGCTTCCTGCTGGTGTCCTTCACCACCGACTGGCGCTTCTCGCCCGAGCGCAGCCGCGAGATCGTGCAGGCGCTGATCAACAACAAGCGCCACGTGACCTATGCGGAAATCGACGCGCCGCACGGCCACGACGCCTTCCTGCTGGAGGACATGCGCTACATGAACGTGGTGCGCGCCTATTACGAGCGCATCTGGAGCGATATCGAAGGTGGGAGGCATGCATGAATTTCAATGAATTGAGCGTGCTGCGCGCCGACCTGGCTTTCATCGCGCATTGGGTGCCGGAGCGTTCGCACGTGCTGGACCTGGGCTGTGGCGACGGCGTCATGCTGGAATACCTGGGCTCCGAGAAGCGCTGCACCGGCTATGGCATCGAGATCGACGACGGCAAGATCCCCGTGTGCGTCGGCCGCGGCGTCGCGGTGATTCAGCAGGACATCGAGGCCGGGCTGGCCATGTTCCCGGATAACGCCTTCGATACCGTACTGTGCCTGTCGGCGCTGCAGATGCTGAAGAACGTCGAAGGCGTTCTGCGCGATATCGCCCGCGTCGGCCGCGAAGCCATCGTCTCCTTCCCCAATTTCGCCTATTGGCCCCACCGCTTTGCCCTCATGCGCGGGCGCATGCCGGTGTCGAAATCGCTGCCGTATGAATGGTATGACACGCCCAACCTGCGCTGCGCAACCATCGAAGATTTCGAGGAACTTGCGAACCAGGTCGGCCTCGAAGTACTCGAACGTGTGGCCTTGCACGACGGCAATCCTGTATCCTTTCTGCCTAACTGGCGCGGCAGTCTCGCCGTGTTCCGCTTCCGTAAAAAATAGACATCCACTGCGAGTGCGCTTATGACTTTGGCAGCCCCTCCCGCCGGTGAAACGGCGGACACGGCGGAAAAATCCGAGCCGGCAAAGCCCGACACCGGCTGGCGCCATTACTTCAGCCGGGAGATGCTGATCTGCATCTCGCTCGGTTTTTCCTCCGGCCTGCCGCTGTTCATTCTTTACAACCTCCTGTCAGCCTGGCTGAAGTCGGAAAACGTCGACCTGAAGGCCATCGGCCTGTTTGCGCTGGTGGGCTTTCCCTATACCTGGAAGTTCGTCTGGTCGCCGCTGATGGACCGCTTCCACTTCCCGCTGCTCGGACGGCGGCGCGGCTGGATGTTCGCGACCCAGCTCGCGCTCATGGCGGCCATCGGCAGCATGGGCTTCTTTTCGCCGCAGACCGATCTGATGATGATCGTGGTGTTGTCCGGCGCCGTAGCCTTTCTGTCGGCCAGCCAGGACATCGTGATCGATGCCTACCGCCGCGAACTGCTGTCGGATGCGCAGCAGGGCTCGGGCACGGCGCTGTTCGTCAATGCCTACAAGCTCTCGACCCTGGTGCCGGGCTCGCTGTCACTGATCCTGTCCGACCATGTGAGCTGGCAAGTGGTGTTCGCCATCACCGCGCTGTTCATGCTGCCCGGCGTGTTCACCACGCTGCTGATCAGCGAACCCAAGCTCTATGGCACGCCGCCCAAGAACCTGCGTGAAGCGGTGGTATTGCCCTTTCGCGAATTCATCAACCGCAGCGGCTGGTCGCACGCACTCATGGTGCTGGCCTTCATCTTCCTCTACAAGCTGGGGGATTCGATGGCGGTGGCGTTGGCCACGCCTTTCTATCTCGACCTCGGCTTCACCCGCACCCAGATCGGACTGGTTGCCAAAAATGCCGGCCTGTGGGCCAGCCTCGCCGGCGGTATTCTCGGCGCAATCTGGCTGGAAAAGACCGGCGTCAACCGCGGCCTGTGGATCTTCGGTGTGCTGCAGGCGGTGGCCATCCTCGGCTTCGCGGTGCTGGCCGAAACCAATGTCAGCACCAATGAATACGCGACCCTGATCCTGGGCCTGGTGATCGGCCTGGAAGCCTTCGCAGTCGGCCTGGGCACGGCGGCCTTCACGGCTTTCATCGCCACCACCACCGATCCGCGCTACACCGCGACCCAGTTCGCGCTATTCACCAGCCTGGCGGCGGTGCCGCGCACCTTCTTCAATGCCATCACCGGTTATATCGTGGCGCAGACCGGATGGTTCACGTTCTTCCTGATCTGCTTCGCGCTTGCCCTGCCGGGCATGATGTTGCTGCCCAAGATCGCACCATGGGGGAAAAAGTAGTTTGCGGTCTGACAGCGGAATGAAACCGACCCTCGTCGCCTCTATCTTCGGCCTCGCCGCCCTGTGCTTTGGCGTCGCATCGGCCCGGGATGGCGTGCAGGTGGACAAGATGTCGCCGCTGCGCAAGCTGGTGCCGGAAGAGCAACTCGAAGCCACCGCCCTGCAGCAATACAGCGGCATCAAGCAACAGGCACAGCGCCAGGGCGCGCTGGCGCCGGACGATCATCCGCAATTGCGCCGCCTGCGTGCGATCGCGGACCGGCTGATCCCGCATGCACAGCGCTGGAATCCGCGCGCCTCACAGTGGCAATGGGAAGTCAGCCTGATCCGCTCGAAAGAGGTCAACGCCTTCTGCATGCCCGGCGGGAAGATCGCCTTCTATACCGGCTTGCTGGACTCGCTCAAGCTCACCGATGACGAAGTCGCCATCGTGATGGGTCATGAAATTGCCCATGCCTTGCGCGAGCATGGCCGTGAGCGGGTCGCGAAATCAGGACTGGCGCAGGCCGGCGCGCGCATCGCCGGTGCGGGTCTGGCGGCCTGGCTCGGCATCGATCCCAATCTCACCCATGCCGCCACTGGCGGCGTGGCCAATCTGACCATGCTCAAATTTTCGCGCGACGACGAGACCGAAGCCGACGTGGTCGGCCTGGATATCGCCGCGCGCGCCGGCTACGATCCCCGCGCCGGCATCGCACTTTGGCAAAAGATGGGCATGCTGGACAAGAACGCGTCGCCGCAATGGCTATCGACCCATCCTGCCGGCGCCAGCCGCATCGCCGAGATGCGCAAACACCTGCCCGACGTCATGCCGCTGTATGCGCAGGCCAAGGGCGTACGGCTAGGCGCCTTGCCCCCTTATCAAAGCAATGTGAAAGCGATCGCGCCGGTGCGCTGAAAGCTCAGCCCGCCGCCAATGCGAAGCCGGTGCTGTGCAATCCGGTGATGATCATGTCCAGGGCGATGGTGCCGATCAGCAGGGCCGACATGCGGCCGACCAGGTCGATATAGCGGTCGGTCAGTTCGGCGTAGCTGTGCTTGAGGCGATCATGGACATACTTCATGAGAACCAGCAGCAAGACGGTAAGCGCGAGCGTGCCGACGATGACGAGGATCGCGCCATGCAGGGGCAGGCGGTTGCCGATCACTACCGAGGCGCTGACCGTTCCTGGGCCGATCATGATCGGCATGGCGATGCTGCCGGCAATGGTCTCCGGCGTGCCGCGCATCAGGTCGCTGATGGCGCCGGCGCCATGGAATACGAAGCGCAAGCCGATCAAGAGAAAAACGATGCCGCCGAAGATCTGGAAGGACGCGAATCGCACCTGCAGGTAATCGCGGAAAAAATTTTCGCCGCCCCATGCAAACAGTACAAAGACGCAGGCGCTGATCAGGCTGCCGCGCGTCAGCACGCGGGCAAAGGTCGCCGTCGACAATCCGCGTATCAGCTCGAGCAAGTAGATGCTCATCAGGAAGGGATTGAACAGCGCGAAGAACAGAAGGAAGGAACGCAGGTAGGGTTCCATCAGAGCAGGTTCGGTCATCTCTTATCTACAAAGTCGCATGCCGGGAAGCGCGCATGCAGGCGCTTCCCGGCCATTGGCGCATGACTTGCGTCACGCGATCCCGAGC
>JAEWBA010000237.1 GCA_023391395.1 Pseudomonadota bacterium | reverse complement strand
CAAGCGCTCTTTTTGATATTGCTCAAAAGCTTGCGTTATAGTTGCAAAGTTATAAATACCTTCAGGCAACTCCGGGCAGAGCGGCCTTCCTCTTCATTCCAGACATGAAAAACCGACTTCCGCACTTGATTGCCGGCGCTCTCCTATGGACGCTGGGTTGTGCCGCCACGGCCGCAGGCGAAGAGCAGGATTCGATCGGCCGCTTCGACATCGCGCGTTTCGAAGTGCAAGGAAATACCCTGCTGGCGGCCGATGACACCGCTCGCGTACTAGCGCCCTATACCGGCACGCGCCGCGATTTCGGCCATGTTCAGCAAGCTCTGGAGGCGCTGGAAGCGGAATACCGCAAGCGCGGCTACAGCGTGGTGCAAGTGCTTTTGCCCGAGCAGGAATTGAACAATGGCGTAGTGCACCTGCAGGTAGTGGAAACTCGGCTCGGCAAACTGCGCATTGAAGGCAACCAACACTTCGATGAAACCAATATTCGCCGCAGCCTGCCCGGACTGCGCGAGGGCGAGACGCCCAATATCGGGCGAGTATCGACCAGCCTGCGCCTGGCCAACGAGAATCCGGCCAAGAAGACCACGCTGCAATTGCAGAACAGCGGCAAGGACGGCGAAATCGATGCCGTGGTCAAGGTCAAGGACGACAAGCCTTGGGAAATCGGCGTGAGCTTGGCGAACACCGGCAACAGCGCCACCGGCAAGACCCATCTGGGCGTACTGTTTCGCCATGCCAATGTCGCCGGGCTGGACCATGTCGCCAGCTTCCAGTACACGACCACGGTGGAAAAACCGAACCAGGTCAGCGTTTACGGCGCTGGCTACCACATCCCGCTCTACGGCCTGGGCGACTCGATCGACCTGTTTGCAAGCTATTCGGATGTCAATTCGGCTTTCGTTCTGGCCGGCATCGCCGATCTGCAGGTGAGCGGGCGCGGTACTGTCTTGGGCGCACGCTACAACCAAAACCTGCGCCGTGTCGGCAATTACGAATCGAAGCTGGTCTACGGCATCGACTACAAGGATTACAAGAACGGTATGGCGCTGGCGGGCGGACCGCAGCAAGCCGTAGGGGACGTCACCGTGCGCCCCTTGAGCGTCGGCTATGCCGGCGTATGGGGGCTGAACCAGGCAGAAGTCGCCTTCAATGTCGGTGCGCTGCGCAATATCCCGGGCGGCAGCAAGGGCAGCTCCGCCGACTTCCAGGCCGCGCGCGCCGGTGCTTCCTCCAGCTATAGCATGCTGCGCTACGGCGCCACTTATGGTCGGGCTCTGCCCAAGGATTGGCAGATGCGCCTGAACTTCGCCGGCCAGTACACGCGCGATGCGCTGGTGCCAGGCGAGCAGTTCGGCGCGGGCGGTGCTACTTCGGTGCGCGGCTTCCAGGAGCGCGAATTGCCCGGCGATACCGGGCATGTCCTGAATCTTGAGCTTTACACGCCGAACCTGTGTGCCGGCGTGGAGAAGCTCGCCGTACAGTGCCGCGCACTGGCCTTTTACGACGCCGCGCGCGTGACGCGCAACCAGGCATTGCCGGGAGAATTCGACAGCGCATCGATTTCCAGCATCGGCCTCGGCCTGCGCGTGGCCGTCGACCGGCATATGGCCTTGCAAATGGATGTCGGTCGCGTGATCGATGCCGGTATCAATTCGAACAAGGGCGACAGCCGCCTGCATGTCCGGTTGACGCTGTCGTACTAGAGGTAGGGAGCAGACATGAACAAACATCCCGCAATGCGTCTTCGGCTGCTGCCGATCCTGATTGCCGCCTGCTTCTGCGGCGGCGCCCATGGCAATCCGACGGGCGCGCAGGTCGTCAGCGGCCAGGTGGGCTTCAACCAGCAGGGCAACACCCTCACCATCACCAATTCGCCAGGCGCCATCATCAACTGGCAAAACTTTTCCATCAATCAGAGCGAAGTCACACGCTTCATTCAGCAAAACGCCAACAGCAGCGTGCTCAACCGGGTGGTCGGGCAAGATCCCTCTCAGATCCTCGGCGCGCTGCAATCGAATGGCCGTGTCTTCCTCATCAATCCGAACGGCATCTTGTTCGGCGCCGGTGCACGCATCGATGTCAACGGCCTGGTGGCTTCCACTCTGAATATCAGCAACGAGGACTTTCTTGCCGGCAGACTCAACTTCAAGATTGGCGAGCGCGCCGGCGATGTAAAGAACCAGGGCGCCATCACCACGCCCAACGGTGGCCAGGTCTACTTGATCGCGCCCAATGTGGAAAACAGCGGCATCATCCATTCGCCCAAGGGCGATGTGCTGCTGGCGGCCGGCCATAGCGTGCAACTGGTGGATTCGTCCAGCCCCGATCTCCATGTGGTGGTCAGCGCACCGGACAATACTGCCCTGAACCTGGGCCAGATCGTCTCCGAAGGCGGCAAGACTGGCATCTACGGAGCGCTCATCAAGCAGCGCGGCATAGTCAGCGCCGACAGCGCGGTGGTCGGAGAAAACGGCAAGATCGTGTTCAAGGCCAGCCGCAATGTGGAACTCGAGGGCGGCAGCAAGACCACGGCCAACGGCGCGCAAGGGGGCAGCATTCGAATCGAGGCAGGCGATACGGCCCTGGTCCATGGCAGCGTCGAAGCCAGGGGTAGCGTCAACAAGGGCGGCAGCGTGCAAGCGCTCGGCAACAATGTCGGCATCATGGACGGTGCCGCCATCGACGCCTCCGGCAAGACCGGCGGCGGCAGCGTGCTGATCGGCGGCGACTATCAGGGCAAGGGCGGGCTGCCCAACGCCTACGTCACTTACACCGACAAGAGCGCCAGCATCAAGGCCGATGCCACGGACAACGGCGACGGCGGCAAGGTCATCGTCTGGGCCGATCACACCACGCGCAGTTATGCCCACATCAGTGCGCGCGGCGGTCAGCAGGGCGGCAACGGAGGCTTCGTCGAAACCTCGGGCAAGAAATACCTGGACGTCGGCTCGGCTTACCCGGATGTGCAGGCGCCGAAGGGGAAGGCGGGGACGTGGCTGCTGGACCCCGAGAACATTGTCATCACGGCGTCGATGGGTAGCAACATCAGCAGCAGCCCTCCGTTCCAGCCGCAGAGTCCCGGTGCGCCGTCCATCCTCGATGTGGGTACTCTTGTCAGTTATCTCCAATCCACTGGCAACGTGGTGGTGGACACGACTGTCGAGGGTGTGGACACTGGCCTCGGTGCCGGCAACATCACGCTCGACGCTCCCATCAGTGTCAGCATGCCATGGGAAGGCAACCTGGTATTGCGCGCCCATAACGACATCAACATCAACGCGCCGATCATGGCGGCCTCTCCAGGCGGT
>JAEWBA010000221.1 GCA_023391395.1 Pseudomonadota bacterium | reverse complement strand
GAACAAGTCGTCGCAACTCAAGGCATGCTCTTGAAGGCAGCAGCCGGGCGAGCAGGCGGCGGTAGTGCCGCAGCTCTGTGCCACGCGGGCGCGCCGGCTTCGCCATGAGCGCTTCGGTGGACAAGAGGGTCTTCCCTCGGCCTGCTCTTTGGACCGCTCAATTCCCCTGGGATCGCATTCAGGCGCTGGGATTCCGCCTACCTTTCCGCTTACCCCTTAACCCATTTCGCCTCACGGCCTCTTTATATAGAACAATTTCGTTCTATACCTTCCCAATGTGTTCCTGATACCAAGTTATTGGAAGATTGGTTTCAATAGCATGTGTGAGAAGCCTGCTCCACCTAAGGTGTTCACCTTCACCGAAGAACTGGGGGTTCCGCACACGGCGGTGCGGCGCGAACTGTCCAGGATGACCGCCTACATCAAGACAGCAGCCGGGGAAGTCATCAATGAATTCGCCGCCCGTACCGACGTTCCCGCCCCTCCCGCGCCGGCCAGAGGAAGATGCTGCTGGCGATCCTGAACCTGCCGATCAAGACCATGCGGAAGAAGCTGGCGCTGGAAGGATGAGTGCCTGGCGCAGCCCATCCCTTGCTGCCCTGGCCGCAATGGCGGCCAGGGCCGTCAATCGAAGGCAAAGTTGTAGAACACCGACAAGGCGCTGCTCGTCCCGGTCTCGGCTTCTAGCGTGATGCGCGACGTCAGTGTGTAGCGCAGATGCAGCACGCTGGATGCGGTTTCGAGCCCGCGCCGGAAGCTCATGTAGAGCCGTGAAGAGATCTGTTTGCCCAGCGTGACGATGCGGTCCTGCACCGTGCCTTGTTCGCTGCTGCCTATGCTGAGCTGGTCGAGGCCGAAGGCGCTGGCAATCTGGGATTGCACCCCGGCGGCTGCACCCTGCGAAAGGAGGGCGCCGGCCGCCGCCTGCAGCGCGCCGACATCGCCCTGGCCAGCCGCGCTCAGGCCACGCCCGAGCACCAGCCAGGACAGCTTTTCGGCATCGGACACGGAAGGCTCGGAAACCAGGGTAATGCGCGGAGCCAGGACGGTGCCGCGCACCGCGACGCCGGCGGCGACTTCCTGGCCGCGGCGCATGGCAAGAATGTCGAGCGCCGGGTTGTTCAGCGGTCCATTGAAGCGCAGCACCCCGGTTTCGATCGCCAGTTCGCGGCCGTAGGCAGTGAAGCTTCCCTTTTCCACCCGCAGCGCGCCACGGGCGCGCAACTCTTCTCCCGGCTGGCTGGCCAGGCGAAGCTCGCCGCGCAAGAGTGCATCCAGTCCGCGCCCGCGCAGCGTGACACCCTCGCCCAGGGCCAGGGCGACATCGATGGCGGCCGGCAGGCCCTTGCGCTCCTTGCTCTTCGCGCCGCCCTCCTGACCGGTGTCGCGGCCGACCACTACCACGTCGTCGGACAGGCGCGGCATATCCAGGCTGCTGATGTCGATGAAGCCGGAATCGGTCTTGAACTCTCCCTTGATGTCGGCGATACCCCGGGACCACCCGATGCGGCTTTCACCGCTGACGATGATGCGGCGGTCGGAGCGGTCGAACAGAGGGAAGCGCTCGGCACGCAACACGGCCTGCGCTGTCGGCTGCCCCGCTGCCAGGTCAACCTTGCCGGAGACGTTCACTTGTGCGCCGGCGCTGCCGAAGCGCAGGCTATTGAGAAGGAGTTCGGAATCGCGGAACTCGCTGTCCAGGCTGCCCTGACGCAGGTCGATCCCGATGTCGGCCAGCAGCAGACGCAAGTTGCTGCCGGCGATCCGGCCCGCAAGGCTGGGATTGGATAGCGTGCCGGCCACTCGGACCGTACTTTGCACGCGCCCCTCGGCAACCAGGGTCGGTGAAATCAGGGCGCCGGCCCACGCCAGCGAGGGCAGATCCAGCTCGACGGCTGCCGACAGCGGGGCGTCCGGGTTGAGTGCAAGGCCTTTGGCAAGCGCCACCCTGCCCTCGCCTTCGATGCGCCCCAATTGCCGCCCCTGGGCATGCAGGCGCAACGTGATCTGCCCGTCGGCAGCACGGGCCTCGGCTTCCAGCCGGCTCAGGCCGAGCGCCACCGGCACGTTGCCGCGCATGACCACGTCGCCCTTGTCGCGGCGCAGGACAAAGCTGCCGGACGCATTATCGGTCAACGCCAGATTCCATTCCCCCGAAAGCTGCAAGTCGCTGCCGAAGGGAAGTTCCGGGCTGCGCAATTGCAGCAAGCGCTCGACTTGCAGGTTCCCGATGCTGCCTCGGGTGACGATGCCTTTCGCGTCGCGCAGGAATTGCTCGACCGCGATCCGTCCCGCGGAAGTGTCCAGCCGCAGCCGCTCGAGCTGCACCTTTTGCGCCGATGCCTGCAGCGGCGCTGGCGCTTCCAGGCGCACGCGGAGAGTGCCGTCGCCATCCACACGCAACACGCTGCCCTGCCATTGCGGCGCGCGCTCCAGGCCGCTCAGCCCGCCCTCGGCCTGCAGCGACCAGGACTGGGCGGCCTGCACAGCCTTCAGTTGCAGCGTGTGGCGCCCGGTCGACCCGTCGGCGTTCACTTCGATGCTGTCCCAGGCCGGTCCCCCCAGTCCAGCGCCGCGGGCCTGCACCGCCACTTGCAACGGCGCGCCGGCCTGCCTACCGAAGCGGACTTGCGCCGTCAGCGAGGTCAGCCCGCGCTCGCCGGCACGCACGCCGTGCGCACTGCCATCCAGCACCAGGCTGGCCAGCGGCATGGTCTGGCCGCCGCGCCGGTCGATCTGCAATTCAGCCTTGCCCCGCGACTCGGCAATTCGCCATTCTCCCGGCAGCCGCACTTCGTTCGCCGCCCAATTGGCGTCGATGCGCGGCTGGCGGAAGCTGCCGCGGGCCTTGCCTTCCGCTTTCAGCGCCCCGCCGAAGGCCGGGCCGATCTGATCCAGGCGCGGTGCATCCACGGAAAACGCCAACTGCCCCTCGTCCTGACTCAGCCGGCCGTTCACGCTCACCCGATTGGCGCCGGCGGCCACCGCCAGGCGCGTTACGTCGAGCGTTTCGCCATCCAGGCGCGCGCGCCCTTCGGCCTGCAGAACCTGGCCGGCAATGCGGCTGTCGCGGATATCGAGTTCCAGGTTGGCGCGCAACTGCGGCTGGCGCTGCCCGCTGGCCTGTACGCGGCCATTGAGCAGCAGCTCCGGCCATTGCGAGAACTCCCCGATGTCGCGCAGCCGGAAGGCGCGCATGCGCGCATCAAGCTCAAATGTCTGGTTACCCTCCAGCTCGGCATGACCGCTGGCCTCGATGCGGCCGGCGCCGGCGCGCAGCTCGGCGCGCTCCAGCGCGAGGCGCCCGTCGGCAAGCAGTGCATGCGCGGACAGCGCGACATCCCGATTCTTCTTTCCTATGGGCTCGCGCACATCGACCGTGAATTCCTGGCGGCCATCCACATGGCGGATCGCCACGTCGCCGGAGAGCTGAGTCGGTTGCAGGCGCGCGTCCAGGCCACGCAGGTTGACTTGTGACAGGCGCAGCTCGAGCGTCAATTCGCCTTGATGCAGCCGGCCGCTGCCCCGCAC
>JAEWBA010000189.1 GCA_023391395.1 Pseudomonadota bacterium | reverse complement strand
CGGTAGAGTTCGGTCAGCCCCTGTTTGTGATCGCTTAAGCGGCATGATGGCGACGCCCGACATTGCAGCGGCGCGCCGGATTCCAGAAACCGCCCTTAACGATTCACTTCCCGACTCATTCACTATGTTTGAAAAAATCCTCATCGCCAACCGCGGCGAAATCGCGCTGCGCATCCAGCGCGCCTGCCGCGAACTAGGCATCAAGACCGTGGTGGTCCACTCCGAGGCCGACCGCGAAGCGAAGTACGTCAAGCTGGCCGACGAGTCGGTCTGCATCGGCCCCGCGCCTTCCGCGTTGAGCTATCTGAACATGCCGGCGATCATCAGCGCCGCCGAAGTCACCGATGCCGAAGCCATTCACCCGGGCTACGGCTTCCTATCCGAGAACGCCGATTTCGCCGAACGCGTCGAAAAATCCGGCTTCGTATTCATCGGTCCGCGCCCCGAATCGATCCGCATGATGGGCGACAAGGTCTCGGCCAAGCATGCCATGATCAAGGCGGGCGTTCCCTGCGTGCCCGGCTCCGAGGGTGCGCTGCCGGAAGACCCGAAGGAAATCATCCGCATTGCCCGCAAGATCGGTTATCCGGTCATCATCAAGGCCGCCGGCGGCGGCGGCGGTCGCGGCATGCGCGTGGTGCATACCGAAGCGGCGCTGCTCAATGCCGTGACCATGACCCGAACCGAAGCCGGTACCGCCTTCGGCAATCCCGAGGTCTATATGGAAAAGTACCTGGAGAATCCGCGCCACGTGGAAATCCAGGTCCTGGCAGACGAATTCAAGAATGCCGTCTGGCTCGGCGAGCGGGATTGCTCGATGCAGCGCCGCCACCAGAAGGTGATCGAAGAAGCGCCGGCTCCCGGCATTCCGCGCAAGCTGATCGAACGCATCGGCGATCGTTGCGCCGAGGCCTGCCGCAAGATCGGCTACCGTGGTGCGGGCACCTTCGAGTTCCTGTACGAAAACGGCGAGTTCTATTTCATCGAGATGAACACCCGTATCCAGGTCGAACATCCGGTGACGGAAATGATCACCGGCATCGACCTGGTGCAGGAACAGATCCGCATCGCCTGCGGTGAAAAGCTGCGCTTCCGCCAGCGCGACATCGAATTGACCGGCCACGCCATCGAATGCCGAATCAATGCGGAAGACCCGTTCAAGTTCACGCCCTCGCCAGGCCGCATCAATGCCTGGCATGCGCCGGGCGGCCCGGGCATCCGCGTCGATTCGCACGCCTATGCGGGCTATTTCGTGCCGCCGACCTATGATTCCATGGTGGGCAAGGTGATTGCCTATGGCGCCACCCGTGAACAGGCGATCCGCCGCATGCAGATCGCTCTCTCCGAGATGGTGGTGGAAGGCATACAGACCAATATCCCCCTGCACCGGGAATTGATGGTCGATGCGCGCTTCATCGAAGGCGGCACCAATATTCATTATCTGGAGCAAAAGCTGGCGGACATGCCGGATCTGGCCAAGCAATTGGGCAAGCCAGCCAAGAAATGAGCCATGAGCTGGACTGAAATCGTCGTCGAAATCGCGCGCGAGCAGGCGGAAGCCTGGTCCGACGCGCTGATGGAGGCAGGTGCGCTGTCGGTGTCGGTGGAAGATGCCGACGAAGGCACCGATGCCGAACGTCCGCTGTTCGGCGAACCGGGCATGGAACCGGAGCAGGCGGCGTGGGAGCGCAGCCGCGTGGTGGCATTGATCGACAGCGCGGCGGATCACGCCGCCATCGTCGCGGAAGCGGCAAGCGCCATCGGCATGGAGGCGCCGCCGCCCTACAGCCTGCGCGAGGTCGAAGAGCAGGATTGGGTGCGGCTGACGCAATCGCAATTCGACCCGATTCATATCGGCAAAAACATCTGGGTCGTACCAAGCTGGCACGATGCGCCGGATCCGGATGCCCTGGTACTGGAGCTCGATCCCGGCCTGGCCTTCGGAACCGGCAGCCACCCGACGACGCGCTTGTGCATGGAGTGGCTGGAAGCCCATGTCCCCAGCGGTGCTTCCGTACTCGACTATGGTTGCGGCTCCGGCATCCTAGCGATGGTGGCGAAGAAACTGGGAGCGGCGCGGGTAACCGGCGTCGACATCGACCCGCAGGCCATCGAGTCTGCGCATTACAACAGCCAGCGCAACGGCTGCGACATCGACTATTATGTGCCGGACGAATTCAGCGCCGCCATGCAGTCCGGCGCCCAGCCGGAGGCCTTCGATATCGTGGTCGCGAACATTCTTTCCAGCCCGCTGAAACTGATGGCACCCATGCTGTCCTCGCGTGTCGCGCCTGGCGGCATGCTGGTGCTCTCCGGCATTCTGGCGCGCCAGGCCGATGAAGTGGCTGCCGCCTACGCTCCCTTCATCCAGCTCTCCGTGTGGGCCGAGCACGAGGGGTGGGTGGCACTGGCCGGAAAATCGCTGGCTGCCTGAGACGATGGCACTCGCGACCAGGTGTCCGCATTGCCACACGACGTTCAAGGTCGCGCAGGACCAGTTGAAGCTGCGCGCTGGCCTGGTACGGTGCGGAGCCTGCAAGCAGATATTCAATGGCATCGAGCACCTGCTGCGGCTGGACGACACACCTTCTGCTGCAGTACCCGCGCCCTCCACATCTTCCACACCTGCCGCAACACCGACCGCAGTGCCGGCGGAACCGCTCGCCGCTGCTGATGCGGGCGAGCCGGCGGCAGAGAATTCCCAGACCGATACTGATGTAACGAGGGCCCCGGAGGAAGGGATTCCCGCTTCGGAGCAAGCGATCGGGCCGGCGGACGAGGTTGGGGGCAGCGAATCGAATCCGCCCGCAACTCCGGCGACCCAGCCAAGTGCGCAAGAGATCGATCCCTTGCAGCGCATGACGCTGATGGATTTCACGCACGTGGACACGCGGCCGGGCACCGGTGATGCCCACACATCTGTGCCGACATACGACCCGAATGCGCCTGACCCTCTGGAACGGGCCATCAACGAGCTGCAGAGCAGGCCGCTGCGCGGCGCGCGCCGGGGGGCAACCGCCACAGGGTATGATGAAGCGGAGGACGAATACGCGGACGCGGAGGAAGACGAGCCGAGTTTCGTCAGGCAGGGCCGGCGTCGACAGCGAATGGGGCGCACTCTGCGCATTGCCATGATGCTCGGTTCGGTGGTGCTGCTGATCGCCTTCTTGGCCCAAGCCCTCATGGCCTTCAGGAATGATATTGCGGCCCGCTTTCCCGAGACCAAGACGGCGCTCTCAAAAGTCTGCCGCCTGCTCGGTTGCCAGGTCGGCTTGCTGACACAGAGCGACGCCGTGTCGATCGAATCCAGTGAATTGCAGGCGGTCACGCCGGAACAAGGCGTGTTCGCTTTCACGCTTTTGCTGCGCAATCACAGCACTACGCTGCAGGCCTGGCCTTACCTGGAGCTGGTCTTGAACGACGCCAACGAGAAACCCATCGCGCGTCGCGTATTCACGCCGCGCGAGTACCTGGCGCAAGGGCAGAATCCGGATTCCGGCTTTGCGCCGAAATCGGAACAGGCGGTCAAACTGCGGTTTGAAATGTCGCAACTGAAGGCGTCGGGCTACCGCGTCTATCTGTTTTATCCTTGAGCGGTCGCTGGACCGTTTTTCTTCTTCCATATCCGATATCCATGACCTCCCTCATTTGCGGCTCGCTCGCCTTCGACTCCATCATGTCCTTCAACGGCCGCTTTTCCGAAGCGCTCCTGGCCGACCAGCTCCATAAGATCAATGTGGCTTTCCTGGTCCCGGAGATGCGCCGGGAGTTCGGCGGCTGTGCCGGCAATATCGCCTACAACCTGAAGCTGCTGGGAGGGGAGCCGCTCATCATGGCGGCGCTGGGCAGCGACGGCGCCCCCTATCTGGAGCGCCTGCATGGCCTGGGAATGTCGACCCGCTGCATTCGCACCGTCGAAGAGTCCTATACCGCGCAGGCCTTCATCACCACCGATAGCGACAATAATCAGATCACTGCCTTCCATCCCGGTGCAATGATGTTCGCGCATCGCAACCGCATTGCCGATGCCGGTCCAGTCAAGGTGGCGATCGTCGCACCCGATGGTCGCGATGGAATGGTGCAGCATGCCGAAGACTGCGCTGCGCTGGGCATTCCCTTCATCTTCGATCCGGGCCAGGGTTTGCCGATGTTCAACGGTGCCGAGCTGGAACACTTCATTGAACTCGCCACCTACGTGGCAGTCAATGATTACGAGGCGGAATTGCTGAGCGAACGCACCGGCTTGGGCCTCGACCAGATTGCGCAACGGGTCTCGGCGCTGGTGGTCACGCGCGGCGAGCAAGGTGCCGAAATCTTCACCGGCGGCCAGCGCATCGACATTCCCTGTGTGCCTGCCGAACGGATCGTCGATCCGACCGGCTGCGGCGATGCCTTCCGTGCCGGCATGCTGTTCGGTCTCACCAGGGATATGGACTGGCCCACCATCGGCCGCCTGTCCAGCTTGATGGGTGCGATCAAGATCGCGCACCAGGGCGGGCAGAATCATGTATTGTCCGCTGCCGAGATCGCCGACCGCTTCCAGCAGGCCTTCGGCTATCGCTGGTAGGGGTAGTTTCACTGAAGGAGGAAAAATGAGAGCGTCCAGTCTGCTTCCCATCGCCGCGCTGCTGTTGGCGGCCTGCGCGACGCAGCCGGCACAGACTCCTCACTCCTCCACCCAGGGCAGCACCCTGGTTCGCACCGGTCAGGTAAGCGCCGTACGAGATCTCACCAGTGCCGGCGGACAGACCTCGGGCGTCGGCTCGTTCATCGGCGGAATCTTGGGCGGCGTTGCCGGCAGCACCATCGGCAGCGGCCATGGTCGCAGCGTGGCCGCAATCGGCGGCACCTTAGGCGGCGGCCTGGCAGGGCATGAACTGGAAAAGGCCGGCAATACAAGGAAAATGACCGAGGTGTCGGTGCGGTATCCCGAAGGCGATACTGTGACTTATCAGATACCGTCCGAGAATACGCTACGCGTGGGAGACACCGTGACGGTCAGCAGCGGCAGCAGCGGGCTCAGCATTTCCCCTCGTTAGCGCCCTCTCTCTTCTCTGCATTCCCGCTTCAAGCCGGCGGATAGAGAGCGCTTTCCACATCCTCCGGCCGTAGTGCGGTAGCGATTTCGACGATCTTTTTCCGGCTGCTCTGTCCATGGGTGACAGCGACCTTGGATTTCGGCACCCCCAGGGTCTCGGCGAGATAGCGCATCAGCGCCTCGTTGGCCTTGCCCTCGATAGGCTGAGCCTGCAGGCGAATCTTGAGCGCACCGTCCAGGACGCCGACGACTTCCGTGCGCTTGGCGTTCGGTATGACATGCACGACCAGCCGCACTCCTTGGGAGGTGGCCGAGCACCACCCTGCGCTCATGCCAGGGAACTCAAGGCATAGGTAAACACGCGCAGCGCAATCTGCAGCAGAAGCAGGGCAACCAGGGGCGTCAGGTCTATCCCCCCGATCGGCGGCACGAAGCGGCGCAATGGCCGCATCAGCGGATCGTTCAGCGCCCGCACGAAGGGAGCCAGCGGCGCGTGCGGATTGACCCAACTGAAGACTGCCTCGATGATGATCAAGGCCATGAAGCCGTACAACGCCCAGGTGACAAAGCGCAGCACGGAGAGCAGCACCAGGAATTCCAGCGTCAGGCTGCCGCCGGCAAGCAGATTGATGGCGACCGATACCATGATGACGAGAATAGCGCCGATCAGGCTTGCCCAGTCGTAGCCGGCCATGCCTGGCACCAGTTTGCGCAGCGGACGCACCAGCCAGTCGGTAAGTTGAAACGTGAATTGGCCGATGGCGGCGGGCGGACG
>JAEWBA010000166.1 GCA_023391395.1 Pseudomonadota bacterium | reverse complement strand
ACGATTCAGCCTTCCTGCGGGTGGTGAATTTCCCGACGCGCGGCATCGGCGCGCGCTCGCTCGAGCAGTTGCAGGACGCCGCCCGCCAGTACGGCATTTCACTGTACGCGGCGGTGCCCTATGTCGCCGGCAAGGCCGGCTTCTCCTCGGCACCTTCGTCAAGCTGATCATGGGCCTCCAGCAGAGGCTGCAGGGCGATCGCCCGCACGTCCGCGTCGGCGTTGCGCCAGCATTCCGCCACCGCGGCCAGGCGGATGCCGGCATCCGGCTGCCGCAGTATCGGCTGCAAGGCCTGCAGAACGGCGATCAGCTGCGGCGTCAAGCGGTCCAGCACCGGACGCACCTCGCGCGCCAGGTCGGGCGCCGGCGAAAACGGCCCGCGCTGCTGCGCGCGCCATTGCGCGTGCAGGCGGCGCTGCACCAGCTTGCCGGCATCGAACTGGGCCTGAAAAAAACGGGTTGCCAGCGCCGGGTCCAGTCCGGCTTCCATCGCGCGCCGCACCACATCGTCCAGAATCTGGCGTTCGCGCGCCGGATCGTCGATCGACGCGCCGGAGTTCCATTTGCTCTTCGCGACCAGAGGCGCGACTTCTAGCCGTTCGTCGATCAGCCGGATCAGCTGCCGCCACTCCTGCAGGTCATGCCGATCCACCATTTCGACGGCGCTTGAGTGAGGCGCCAATCGGCAGCCGGTCAGCCAGGCGGCGCCCGCCAGCGTGATCAAGCGTCGCAGGAACAGGCGGCGGCAGGAAGGCGCAGGCGTCAGTGAGGGCATGGATGCATGTGTCGATATTTTTACAGGCGGCGTGCTCGGGCGCCGTCAAACGCCGATGCGGCCAGCAAATCGATGAACGCGCGCAGCCGCGGCGGCATGAGGCGATTGCCGGGCCAGACGACATTGATCGGCATCGGCGCCTGCCGGAAGGGCGCCAGCACTTCCACCAGCCGGCCTCGCGCGAGTTCGTCGGCCGCCATGTAGTCGGGAACTTGCACGATGCCGGCGCCGAGGCAGGCGGCTTCCACCATGGCCTCGCCATCGTCGGCAAGCATGTGGCACTCGGGTTCCATTTCGACGGTTTCGCCGTCGACGGCAAACCGGATCATCCGCGGGCGTCCTGAAGTCGGTATGCGATGCGCGACGAAGGCGTGCCCTTCCAGTCGCGAGGGCTGTTTTGGCTTGCCCTTTCGCGCAAGGTAATCGGGGCTAGCGCAGGTCACCATTTGCTGCCAGCCGATCCGCCTGCTTGCAAGGCGCGAGTCATCCAGCGGCATGATGCGGATCGCGGCATCCATGCCTTCCTTCACCACGTCGCATACCTGGTCGGACAGCCGCACATCGGCGCGCAAATGCGGATGCTGCAGCAGCAGCTTCGTCACTACCGGGATCGCCACGCGCTTGCCGTAGGTGATCGGCACGCTGATCCGTAACTCGCCGCGCGGCTCTCCGCTCGCACCGGCGGCCAGCAGTTCGAGTTCGTCGATATCGCCGAGGATCTTTTCGCAGCGCGCAAACAAGGCCTCGCCGTCGGACGTCAGCGTAACCTGCCGCGTGGTCCGGTGAAAGACTTTCACGCCTAGCTGCTCTTCCAGTTTGAGAATGCGCTTGGCAATCGTGGAGGCGGTGACGCCCAGTTCACGGCCGGCGCGCGCGAAGCTGCGGTGGCGCGCAGCGCTGGCGAAGGCGATGAATTGGCTGAATCCGCTCATGGGCAAATTGAAGAAAATTTTTCCTCAATATTGTGAAATTAATGGATATTCCGATTTAGTACAAGACGTCGCATACTGCCTCGCATGCCGTCGCCGACGGCGCCATCCCATAGGAGAGACATCATGTACGTAATCCTCAACCAGCCGCCGGCAGAAGCCGGCCTTCCGGGAATCGCCCACGCCACGCTGGCCGGAAGCAGCGACGGCTTGCGCGACATTTCTATCTGGCAGCAATCCGTGGCGCCGGGCGCAGTCACTCCGCCGCATCGGCATGACTGCGAAGAAGTGGTGCTATGCACGGCGGGAAATGGCGAGCTGCACATAGCCGGGCGCGTGGAGCGCTTCGGTCCCAATACGACCGTGGTCATTCCGCGCAATGCCGACCACCAGATCTTCAGCGTCGGCAGCGAGCCGCTGCAGATGGTCGCGGTATTCGGCATGTCGCCGGTCGAAGTCTACCTGCCGGACGGCGAGCGTCTCGAGCTGCCGTGGCGTAGCTAATTGACCATCCATGCCTGTGGCGGTGTCGCCATCCTGCTGATCTGAGTCCGGCGGAGCCACCCGTCGGGCTTATAATCACCGGATGCAAAATCTTCTCCTCAACCTCAATCCCGAACAACTCGCCGCCGTCACGCTGCCCGCTCAATCCGCCCTGATTCTCGCCGGCGCCGGCTCCGGCAAGACCCGTGTTCTCACCACGCGCATCGCCTGGCTGATCCAGACTGCGCAGGTGTCGCCCGCCGGCGTGCTGGCCGTGACCTTCACCAACAAGGCGGCCAAGGAGATGATTGCTCGCCTGTCCTCGATGTTGCCGATCAATACGCGCGGCATGTGGATAGGTACCTTTCATGGATTGTGCAATCGCCTGCTGCGCGCGCATCATCGCGACGCCGGCTTGCCGCAGACCTTCCAGATTCTCGACTCGCAGGACCAGCTGTCGGCGATCAAGCGCCTTCTGAAATCCCTGAACATCGACGATGAAAAATACCCCCCGCGCAATCTGATGTACTTCATCAACAGCGCCAAGGAGCAGGGCTTGCGCGCCGGCGATGTCGAAGCCAACGACGATTACAACCGCAAGTTCGTCGAGCTGTATGCCGCTTACGATCAACAGTGTCAGCGCGAAGGGGTGGTCGACTTCGCTGAGCTGCTGCTGCGTACTTATGAACTGCTGAGCCGCAACCAGCCCTTGCGCGAGCATTACCAGGCGCGTTTCCGCCATATCCTGGTCGATGAATTCCAGGACACCAACAACCTGCAGTACAAGTGGCTGAAGCTGATGGCCGGCCAGCACAACGCAGTGTTCGCGGTGGGTGACGACGACCAGAGCATTTACGCCTTCCGCGGGGCGAATGTGGGCAACATGATTGCCTTCGAGCGCGAATTCCATGTCGAGAACATCATCAAGCTTGAGCAAAACTACCGCTCGCACGGCCATATTCTCGACAGTGCCAATACCCTGATCGCCAACAACAGCAGGCGGCTCGGCAAGAATTTGCGCACCGACGCCGGGCATGGCGAACAGGTGCGCATCTACGAAGCCAGCAGCGACATCCAGGAAGCGCAATGGGTCATCGAGGAAGCCAAGAGCCTCATCAATGACGGTGCGGCGCGCAGCGAAATCGCCATCCTCTACCGCTCCAACGCCCAGTCACGGGTAATCGAGCATGCCTTGTTCACGGCCGGCATCCCGTATCGGGTGTACGGCGGCCAGCGCTTCTTCGAGCGCGCCG
>JAEWBA010000156.1 GCA_023391395.1 Pseudomonadota bacterium | reverse complement strand
GATTACATGAACGAGGCGCAACTAGCCTTTTTCAAGGCACGCCTGCAGCAGCTCGAACAAGACTTGCTCAAGAACGCGGATGAGACCACGGAACATCTGCGCGAAACCGTGCTCGTGCCTGACCCGGCGGACCGTGCGACCATCGAAGAAGAGCATGCGTTGGAATTGCGTACGCGCGACCGCGAGCGCAAGCTCCTCAAGAAAGTCCAGCAGGCGATCGCCAGCATCGATGCCGGCGAGTATGGCTGGTGCGAAGAAACCGGCGAACCCATCGGCATTCCGCGACTGCTGGCGCGCCCGACCGCGACCCTGTCGCTGGAAGCGCAGCAGCGCCGCGAGCTCAAGCAAAAGCTCTACGGCGACTGAGCGGCGGATTCGCTCCGACGCGCCCTCGTCGATCCATGCACTGTGTCCGCATCAGGCCGCACGGCGCAGCCCTGCTGTTGCTGGCGCTGACCTTGCTGCTTGCGCAATGGATCGGCATGGCGCACCGCGTCGCCCATGCCTCCCTCCTGTACGATCACGGAGCGAGTGCTTCCGCAAAAAGCGGTGAACGCAGCGAATTTCATTCCTGCGCCGCCTTCGATGCCGCCAGCGTCGGAGACGTCGTTCACTTCGCTGCATTCAATGCCGGCCTGACGTCGAGCGCACGCGTACTCGCCCTATGGGCGGCCTTTCTCTGCTGGGATGCGCCGCCCGCCAACTTCTTCTCTTCCCGCGCCCCTCCCGCAGTCTGACGTTTTCCCGATTCGACGCCGTCCCGCGCCCTGAGCGCCGGGCCGCTTTCATTCGCCTTTCATCCAGGAATCGTCATGACTTTCCAACGCAAGACGCTGGCAAGCGCTATCGCGCTCATGCTGGCTGCGCCTTCCATCGTGTGGGCGCAAACCCAAGATAAAACACTGCCGACCGTTACCGTCACCGCCACACCCTTCGGTGCCGACGAAACGGCCCAGATCATCGCACCGGCCAAGGTCTTGTCCGGCGACGAGCTGCGCGCCAAAGAGGCCGGTTCGCTCGGCGCCACTTTGATGCACGAGCTCGGCGTATCCGCCACCAGCTTCGGCGCGAGGGCTTCACGTCCCGTCATTCGGGGGCTCGAAGGCCCGCGCGTCAAAATCCTGCAGAACGGCATGGCAGTGTCCGATGTTTCGACCATGTCCAATGACCACGCCGTTGCAGTCGAGACTTCCAGCGCCCGCCAGATCGAGATACTGCGCGGACCGGCGGCACTCCTCTACGGCTCGGGCGCCATCGGCGGCCTCGTCAATGTCGTGAACGAGCGCATTCCGACGGAGCTGCTGCCGCGCCCTACGGGCGAAGCGGAATTGCGCTTCGGCACGGTCGACAAGGCAAGGAATCTTTCCTTCTCGGTCGACGGCGCCACAGACACCCTGGGCTTGCATGTCGACGGCCATGCGCGAAGCAGCAATGACTACCGCATTCCCGGCCATGCCGTGCTCGGGGACAGCGCTTCTGCAAGCGGAACTCTGCCCTCTTCCTTCACCCGTTCGCACAGTCTGGGGTTCGGCATCTCGCACATCGCCTCGTGGGGATATGTCGGCACCTCCATCGCGACCCTCGATGATCGCTATGGCATTCCTACTGCAGAGCGCTCCTTCATCGATCTGTCGCAGCAACGCTTCGATGTCGATGGCTTGATCCGGCAACCTTGGAACGGATTCGAATCCTTCCGCTTCAGGCTCGGCGCCACCGACTACCGGCACATCGAAAAAGAAGAGGACGGCACGCCGGCCACGGATTTCCGAAACCGGGCGCTGGAATCGCGCTGGGAATGGGTGCATGCACCGCTTGCCGGCTGGCGCGGCAGCTTCGGCTTGCAGACTGAGCACGGCAGGCTGTCTGCCTTGGCCGCGGAAACGGGTAGGCCGGACACGATTCCCATCACCAAGTCATCGTCGATCGCCGCATTCCTGGTCGAGGAACGCGACTTCGGCCCAGTGCGCGCCAGTGCCGGGCTGCGCCTGGAATCGGTCAGGCGCAATCCGGAAGGCACAGACCTTGCCGCGCGCCGCTTCTCCCTGGCCTCCTATTCGATAGGCGGCTTGTGGACCTTCCTGCCGGGCTATGGCGCCGGCGCGACCTTCTCGATGGCGCAGCGCGCGCCCAGCACCGAAGAGCTGTATTCCAACGGCCCGCATGAATCGACGGCCACCTTCGACATCGGCGATGCCGCACTGGGTAAGGAAACCTCGCGCAACATCGAGTTGAGCCTGCAAAAAACCGAAGGACTGCTGCGCTGGAAAGCCAATCTGTTTCATAACCGCGTCCGGAATTTCGTGTTCGGCCGCCTCGACGGCACCCTGGTCGACGAAGATGGCAGCCTGGATCCGGACGCCGAATTCCTGCGGCGCTTCTGGTCGCAAGGCGACGCCACCATACGCGGCGCCGAGCTGGAAATCAGCTACAACCTGAACGGCAACGGCTTTTCATGGCGCGGCTTCGCCGACACTTCGCGCGGCACTCTGGACGGCGCCGGAAACCTGCCGTTGCAACCGGCCACCCGCTTCGGACTCGATGCCAATTACAAGCAAGGCGGCTGGCGCGGCGGCATCTCGGTCGTCCATGCGCAAGGACAGAATCGGCTCGCAGCCTTCGAGGGAGCGCCGACACCCTCCTACACTCAGCTTGACGCGAGCGCTTCCTATGGATGGCGGGCCGGCGGACATCATGTGAGCGTGTTTGCCATTGCCAGGAACCTTCTCAATCGCGACATCCGGCTGTCGACTTCCATCCTGCGCGATGTTGCGCCGCAACCGGGCAGAAATTTCATCGTCGGGGTGCGCACCCGCTTTTAAAAAGCCTGAACGCCGAAAATTCTGAAAAACGTAACATTCCTGCGGGGATCGCCCTTCGGGGTGACGATCTATGTTACCTTTAGGAAGCTCTGACATTTGCCAGTCCGGCAATGCCGTCGACCCGGCCCTGCCGTACATAAAACTGAACTGCAGCCTGACGAGACCCGTGGGAATATTTTCGCTTTTCGGCAAGAAGGATCCTCCGAAGAAAAGCTCTTCGGATAAAAGCGCTAGCCGCGGGAAACGCGAGTCTTCCCGCGAGCCCGGCGGTTCGCGCCAGGAAGCCTCCAGAAACACCCGCCCCGTGCCGACGAAGCGCGACGCACAGGCAGCCCGTGCGACGGCAATGAAGATCGATGCCATCGAATCGGAAATGTCTTCCGAATTCGTGAAGGCAACCACCATCCAACCGCAACACACGCAGCCGGGCCCGAATACCGTTTCCGGCAAGCCGGCCGGCAAACCCGCGCCTCCCCCCAACCCCGCCTTGGCGCAAAAGACTCTGCCGCCCTTGGACTTCGCTTCGACGGCATCGCAAGGCCTCGGCACCACCACCGGTTTCCTGCTCAACGGCGGCACCACCATTGGTGATGTCGCCGCACCGACCGCGGAAGCCGCAGCCGTGATCGAAGAAGCGGCCATCATGTTCGCCAACAATCAGATCGACGTGGTCGAGCAGATGCTGCGCGCCGCGATTGCGGAAGGCAAGCTGGGCCAGGCGACGCTCAATGCCTGGTGGATGCTGTTCGACCTCTACCAGGTCACCGGTCGGCAACAGGATTTCGAAAACCTTTCCCTGGAATATCTGAACGTCTTCGAGACATCACCGCCGGCTTGGAATCCCCTCGGCAAGGAGCCGGCGCAGGCGGCCCCTGCCGGCGCCGTGCCGCTCATCACCTTTACCGGAAAGCTGGATGCCAATAGCGCCAAGCTGACCGAGCGTCTGCAAAAGCTGGCCGAGAGCAATCGTGCCCTGCGCCTGGAATTCAATCGGGTCAGCGAAGTCGATCCCGCTGGTTGCGGCCTGCTGCTGAACGCCCTGAGGAAGCTGCAGAAATCGGGCCATGAATTGGTGCTGGTTGGGGCGCGCGAACTGGCGGAAAAGATTCATGCCACGCTCGAGATCGGGCGCCGCGACGACACCGAGGATCCCTGGCTGCTGATGCTCGAGCTTCTGCGCCTCTTGAACCTGGAAAAGGAATTCGAGGAAGCCAGTATCGATTACTGCGTCACCTTCGAAGTTTCGCCGCCGGCCTTCGTCGCGCCGCAAACCAGGATTACCACCGCGGCTTCCGAATCATCGGGTCCTGCCGGGGCCGAAGCGGGCGGCTTCCCGATGCCGGCCGTCATCGAGGGCCGCATCGACCAGCTCATCCTCGCCATTGCCGCCTATTCGGACGAGCACGATCCGGCGATCGTCGATTGTTCGCGCCTGATGCGCGTCGATTTCAATGCGGCCGGCCGTCTTTTGACCGGCCTCGCGCCTTTCTGCGGCAGCGGCAAGGTGATCGAATTCCACAACGTCAATCATCTGGTCGCGGCGCTTTTCGCTGTCATCGGCCTGAAGGACATCGTCCGCATTCACCCCCGCAAGTACTGACGCTTCGCACTTGCAATCCCCGGCCGCGTCCCCATTTGAAAAAAATTGCGGCGGCGGCAGCCGGCGCCTTTTCTCGTGAGGCAAGCATGGAACAATTTCACGGCACCACCATCCTCTCAGTGCGTCGCGGCAATTCCGTCGCGCTCGGCGGCGATGGACAGGTCACTCTCGGCAATATCGTGATGAAGGGTAGTGCACGCAAGGTGCGCAAGCTTTATCAAGGCAAGGTACTGGCCGGTTTCGCGGGCGGCACGGCCGACGCCTTCACGCTACTGGAGCGCTTCGAAGGCAAGCTCGAAAAACATCAGGGGCATTTGCTGCGCGCCTCGGTGGAACTGGCGAAGGATTGGCGCACCGACCGCATTCTGCGGCGCCTGGAAGCCATGCTGCTGGTGGCGGACCGCGAATCGACTCTCGTCATCACCGGCAACGGCGACGTGCTCGAACCCGAGGGTGGAATCGGCGCCATCGGCTCCGGCGGCGCATACGCGCAATCGGCCGCCAAGGCATTGCAGGAAAACACCGATCTGTCGCCGCAGGAAATCGTCAAGAAGTCGCTCACGGTGGCCGGCGAACTCTGCATCTACACCAATCTGTCGCACATCATCGAAACCCTGGACTGAAACGGCAGTCCCTTACAAGCAAGCTTCAAGCACAGCCCCAGGCACGACATCATGAACATGACTCCCCAGGAAATCGTTTCCGAACTCGACAAGCACGTGGTCGGCCAGAGCCGCGCCAAACGCGCCGTGGCGATCGCGCTGCGCAACCGGTGGCGCCGGCAACAGGTGCCCGAGCCGCTGCGCCACGAAATCACGCCCAAGAACATCCTGATGATCGGCCCGACCGGCGTCGGCAAGACCGAAATCGCGCGGCGCCTGGCCAAGCTGGCCGATGCGCCTTTCATCAAGATCGAAGCCACCAAATTCACCGAAGTCGGCTATGTCGGCCGCGACGTCGATACCATCATCCGCGACCTGATCGACATCGGCATCAAGCAGACCCGCGAAGCGGAAATGCGCAAGGTGCGCGCGCGCGCCGAGGATGCGGCGGAAGACCGTGTGCTGGACATCCTCCTGCCGCCGCCGCGCGACTTCGGCTTCAGCGCGACACCGGCCAGCGTCGAAAGCGGCGGCACCCAGGAGAACACCACGCGCCAGACCATGCGCAAGCGCTTGCGCGAAGGCAGCCTGGACGATCGTGAAGTCGAAATCGAGGTTGCCGAAGCCGCGCCGCACATGGAAATCATGGCGCCGCCCGGCATGGAGGAAATGACCGAGCAGATCAAGTCCATGTTCTCCGGCCTCGGCGGCGGGCGCAAGAAGAGGCGCAAGCTCAAGATCAAGGAGGCGATGAAGCTCCTGGTCGACGAGGAAGCGGCCAAGCTGGTCAATGACGATGAGCTCAAGCAGAAGGCGATCGCCAATGTCGAGCAGAACGGCATCGTCTTCCTCGATGAGGTGGACAAGATCGCCACTCGCTCGGAAGTGGGCGGCGCCGATGTCTCCCGCGCCGGCGTGCAGCGCGACCTGCTGCCCCTGGTCGAAGGCACCACTGTCAACACCAAGTACGGGATGATCAAGACCGATCACATCCTGTTCATTGCCTCCGGCGCCTTCCACCTGGCCAAGCCCTCGGACCTGATTCCGGAACTGCAGGGTCGCTTTCCGATTCGCGTGGAACTGGAATCCTTGTCTATCGCCGACTTCGAGCGCATCCTGACCTCGACCGATGCCTGCCTGACCACGCAGTACGAGGCCTTGCTCGGCACCGAAGGTGTCAAGATCCAGTTCAGCGAGGATGGCATCCGGCGCATCGCAGAGATCGCTTTCTCGGGCAACGAGAAAACCGAGAACATCGGCGCGCGGCGCCTGTATACGGTGATGGAAAAACTGCTGGAGGAAACGTCCTTCACGGCCACCGAAAACAGCGGCCAGACCGTGGAAATCAATGCCGCCTACGTCGACGACAAGCTCGGCGCCCTGGCGGTCGACGAAGACTTGTCGCGCTACGTGCTGTAAGCCACACCAAGGCCGGGCGACCGGCCTTGTTTTTTGGAGTGCGGATCATGGCAAATAAGGCACTTGCAAAGAGGCAGAAGCTGGTCATCCGCGTCGAACCTTCACAGCGCGCCTTGAAGCCGCGCAATCCGCTGGTGGCGCCGGCCAAACAGCGCGCTGCCGGGCCGCATCGAAAGAGCGCGTCGGCTACGCGGCAGTTGCATGATCGCCTGCTGAAGAAAGCGCTGGACGACGCCAAGAACAAGAATTGATCAGCGCTGTGCGCGCGGCATCGGCTGGCCGGCAGGATAGGTGGGCGTGGGTGTGGGCGCGGCAGGGTTGACCGGCGCCTGCACGCCAGCCGAAGCAGCACCCGGCACCTGCTGCGCCGGAATACCCGGGTTGACCACAGTGGTCGGAGGTGCCATCGGCGCTTGCGGCGCCACCGCTTGCGGCTGCTGGGGCGCTTGCTGGCCCGGCACCGCCTGCATGCCGGTGGCGGTATTGGGCGGGACGGTCGGCGCCGGTTCCGGCAACATGGGCTGAGGCGTGGCCACAGGCTGTTGCGGAGTGGCTACCTGGGGCGCCGGCGAAGGTGCCGGCGAGGGCGCGGTAGACGCCGGAGGAGGTGGTGGCGCCGGAATCGGCGTCGAGGGGCGGGTGGGAATCGGCGAAATCGTCGCCAGGTTCGCCTGCCCTTTCGCACTCTCCGGCAGCTCCACGCGCTTGGCGACCCCGTTTTCCGACAGCAGCACGTATTCGCGGTGCACTTCCTGCACGGTCACGCCGGGCACCACTTCCATGTCCACCCGCACCGCCTGCGCCGGCTTGCCGTCGGCGCTCAGGATGGCGACGCTGTCGCGCCCGTTCCCCGAAAAGATCACGCCGCGCAACTGGTAGTTGCTTGCCACCGCCGTCTTGCCGCCACGGCCGCCGAACAGCGCGGCCGCATCCTCGGTCCTGACCTCGGCTGCCGCGCGCGGGGGTGCCGCCACCGGGCGCAGGGGCGGCTTGAACAATTGCATCCCCCAATAGGCGATCGAAGCGCACAGGGCGATGAACAGGACAAAGCTTAGGACCAGGGGCCAGCGTTTCATCTTTTTCCTAACGCACCAATTGATTGATCTCGATGATCGGCATCAGCACCGCCAGCACGATCAGCAGCACGACTATACCCATTGCGAGAATCAGGGCCGGCTCCAACAAACCGGCGATGGTCATGGCGCGCCGCTCCAGATCCTGTTCCTGGGAATCGGAAGCACGCTGCAGCATGGCCGGCAATTCACCGGTCACCTCGCCGGCGCGGATCATGTGGATCAGCATCGGCGGGAAATGCTTGTGCGCCGACAAGGCGCGCGCCAGGCTGACCCCTTCGCGCACGCTGTTGGTCGCATCCTCTACCTGCGCCCGCATCGCCACATTCGACAAGGTGTCGCGGCTGGTCTGCAAGGCGCGCAGGATGGGCACGCCGGAGCCGGTCGTGATCGCCAGCGTACTGGCGAAACGCGCGGTATTCAAGCTGCGCTCGAACTTGCCGTACAGCGGCGCCGTCAGCAGCCAGCTATGCCATCGATACTTGATGTCCGGGTTCTTGAGCGCCGTGCGCCAGGCGAAATAAATGCCGAGCACGATCAGGAGCACGATCCAGCCGTAACTGCGCACGAAGTCGGAAATCCCCAGCATCACCACGGTCAGAAGCGGCAACTTTTGCTTGGTATTGGCGAACACCGAAACGATCTGCGGCACCACATAGGTGAGCAGGAAAATCACGATCGCAAACGCCACCACGGTGACGATGGCTGGATAGGTGAAGGCAAGACGCACCTTTTGCACCAGCGCATTGCGGCGCTCGATATAGTCGGCCAGGCGCGACAGCACGCGCGAAAGCTGGCCGATCTGTTCGCCCGAGGCGACCAGGGCGCGATAAATGTCGGCAAAGTCGCGCGGGTGGCGCGACAGCGCATCCGACAAGGACGAGCCACCCATCACTTCGGCGCGAATCGAAGCCGTCAGGTCGCGCACATAGGGGCGCTCGGCCTGCTCCAGCAAGGCGGAAAAAGCCTGCTCCAGGGGCAGGCTGGCTTCCAGCAGGCTGGCGAGCTGGCGCGTGAAGAGCGCCAGCTCCTGGGTGGAGAGCTTGTCCCCGAAGGCAGACCGCCGCGCCTGGCCCAGCTCATCGACCTGGGCGGCAATGCCATTTACGGTAATCGGCAGCAAGCCCTGGGCGCGCAGATCCGAGCGCGCGGCGCGGGCGCTGTCGGCGTTGACCACGCCCTTTCGGGTGGCCCCGCTTGCATCGACGGCTTCATAACGGAATGCGGGCACGTCCTTACTCCATTACTCCTTGGTCACCCGCAGCAGCTCTTCGAGCGTGGTCACGCCCTCGGCCAGCCAGCGCTCGCCATCCTCGCGCATGGTGCGCATGCCTCTGCCTTGGGCCGTGGCGCGGATGTCGGCTTCCGACGCGCGCTCATGAATCTGGGCGCGGATGTCTTCCGTGGTCTCGAGCAGTTCGTAGACCCCGACCCGGCCCTGATAGCCGGTGTGGCCGCACTTGTCGCAGCCGACGGCGTGCCATAGCTTGCCGTCGTGCCGCTTGCATACCGGGCACAGCTTGCGCACCAGGCGGTGCGCCACCACGCCCAGCAGCGAGGAAGACAAGAGGAAGGGCTCGATGCCCATGTCCAGCAAACGGGTGACCGCTGCCGCCGAATCGTTGGTGTGCAGGGTTGCCAGCACTAGGTGGCCGGTGAGCGAAGCCTGTACCGCGATCTGCGCGGTCTCCAGGTCGCGGATTTCGCCGATCATGATGATGTCCGGGTCTTGCCGCAGGATCGCACGCAAGGCCTTGGCGAAGGTCATGTCGATGCGGGAGTTCACCTGGGTCTGGCCGATGCCGGCCAGCTCGTACTCGATCGGGTCCTCGACCGTCAGGATATTGGTATTGGGCTTGTTCAGCCGCGACAGCGCCGCGTATAGCGTGGTGGTCTTGCCCGAACCGGTCGGCCCGGTGACCAGGACGATGCCGTGCGGCTGGGAAATCAGCTTATCGAACTGTGGGAGCACCTGGTTGCTCATGCCCAGGTGCTGCAGGTCGAGGCGGCCGGCTTCCTTGTCCAGAAGACGCAGCACCGCACGCTCGCCGTGCCCGGTAGGCAACGTGGATACGCGCACGTCCACCGGCTTGCCGCCGATGCGCAGGGTGATGCGGCCATCCTGCGGCAGGCGCTTCTCGGCGATGTCAAGCTGGGCCATGATCTTGATGCGCGAAATCAGCGAGGCGTGGATAGCCTTCTTGGGCCGCACGATATCGCGCAGGTTGCCGTCGATACGGAAGCGCACCACCGAAATCTGCTCGAAAGGCTCGATGTGGATATCCGAAGCTTCCTCGCGCAGTGCCTGCGTCAGCAGGGCATTGATCATGCGGATCACCGGCGCATCGTCGGCCGACTCCAGAAGGTCTTCGATGGCCGGCATGTCCAGCATCAGCTTGGCCAGGTCGAGGTCGGACTCGACATCCTCCACCACCTGCGCGGCATCGCCGCCGGAATTGGCATAGGCCTTGGCGATCGCCGCCTCGAGATCCTCGCGTGGCAGCGAGCGCAGCTTGACACGGCCGAAACGGCGGCTGACTTCGGCGATGGCCGAAGGGGCCGTCGCTTCCGAAACCCATACCTCCACCGCATTGTTGGCGGCTTCGCTGCGCCGCGCCAGCAGCGCATGATCGCGCGCGAAAGCGTAGGGCAGGAGGCGGGCGTCGGTTGTAATGGTACTCATTGCTTATCTACTTTGAATCTGGTTTCCCTGATCGGGCGCCGGCGCAACCGGAGACGCCGGCGTCGGAACGGGAACGGTGGGGATGGCCTGGATGCCGCCCGGAGCGATATCGACCATCGGCGTGCCAACCGGCCGCCCGTCCATGAGCGGCGGCAGTTCCGGCTTGCCGCTGCCCGGCAGCAGGAAAGGCGCCGTCGGTTGGATCGAGGTCTGGACGCCGCGGATGTAATCGTAGCGATCTGCGGCGACAAAGGAATTCTGCTCGGTATTGCGGATCACGGTCGGGCGCAGGAACACCAGGAGGTTGGTCTTGGTGCGCCTGCGGGTCTGGTATTTGAACAGGTTGCCAAGCACCGGGACATCGCCCAGGCCGGGCACCTTTTCCTGTCCGTCCTGCAGGCGGTCTTCCATCAGCCCGCCCAGGACGATCATCTGGCCGTCATCCACCAGCACATTGGATTCGATGGATCGCTTGCTGGTGATGATGCCCGCAGTATTAGTGCTGTCCTGCACCGCAGAAGTTTCCTGATAAATGGCGAGCTTGATGGTGCCGCCTTCGGAAATCTGCGGCCGCACGCGCAATGCCAGGCCCACGTCCCTGCGCTCGATGGTCTGGAACGGGTTGACG
>JAEWBA010000134.1 GCA_023391395.1 Pseudomonadota bacterium | reverse complement strand
GTTTTGATCTCACTCATTGGATTCCTCATTTATTCAAGAAACTGCGGCCGACCAGCTGGCGGTGCACCTGGTTGGTGCCTTCCCAGATTTGGGTGATCTTGGCATCGCGCATCAGGCGCTCGACGCGGTAGTCGCGGCAATAGCCATAGCCGCCGAACAGTTGCACGACGTCGGTGGTGATGCGCATGGCGATGTCGGATGCGCGCATTTTCAGCATCGAGGCTTCGATGCCGATGTCGGATTCGCCGGCGTCCACCATCTTGGCCAGGCGCCACAGCATGGCTTCGCACATGGCCAGATCGGTCGCCATATCCGCCACCATGAACTGGATGCCCTGGAATTCGATGATCTTGCGGCCGCTCTGCCTGCGTTCGTTGATATAGGCGATGCCGTCCTCGAAAGCGCCACGGGCGATGCCCAGCGCATGGGCAGCCACGCTGGGGCGCGACCTATTGAGCGAGGCGAACAGGATCTTCAGTCCGTCGCCCGGTTCGCGCAGCAGATTGGCGCGCGGCACGCGGCAATTGTCGAAGGAAATGGTGGCCGTGCCGGAAGCGCGGTGCCCCATCTTGTCTTCGGTACGGACCACGGACAGTCCTGGCGTACCCTTTTCCAGTATCAGCACCGAGATCGCCTTTTTCGGATCGTCAATCTCGCTCCACTTGCCGAACAGTACGTAGAGATCGGCGACGTCGCCGTTGGTGATGAAGGTCTTGCCGCCGTTGATGACGATATCCTCGCCGTCGGGCGTGAAGCGGGTGCGCATTCCTGTCGCATCCGAGCCGGCATCCGGTTCGGTGATCGCCAGCGAAGCGAGCGCACCCTCTGCCATGCGCGGCAGGAAGCGCGACTTCTGCTCTTCGGAACCGAATTCGATCACCGGCTTGATGGCGTGGAAATTGGTCGCCCAGATGATGCCGGTGGAGGCACAGGCATTGGAGATCTCGCGGACGCATTCCAGATAAGCGGTATAGGACAACTGCGCGCCGCCGTACTGCTCGGGAATGAACATCGCGTTCAAGCCAAGGCTGTTGATGTCGTCGATGTTTTGCTGCGGGAATTCTCCCGTCTTGTCGTAGTGCTCGGCCCGCTCCCTGATCGGCCCACGGGCAAGCGCGCGAACGCTGTCGAGCAGCATGCGCTCGTCGTCCGTGAGTTCGATGGCCGAGTCCATCCGTTCAAAAATGTTCAATTGCTTACCTCTTTGGTTGGATCTTCAATTGCGTCCGTCTCAGTGCGCAATGCCTTGCGCGCCATCGATATAGATCGTTTCTCCGGACAGGAAAGGCGTATCGATGGTGAACAGCGACATCACCAGCTTGGCCACGTCGTCTGACTGACCGGGCTTGCGGCGCGGAATGCGCTTTTCCAGGTAGTCGGCCAATGCGCTCGACTCCATCGCTTCGCGATTCAGGTCGGTCATGATGTAGCCCGGCGCGACGTCGATGACACGAATCCCCTTGCCGGCCCATTCGACGGCCAGGCAGCGCGTGATGGCGCCGACCGCGGCCTTGGATGCGCAATAGGCGAGATTGCGCTTGACGCCCAGCTTGTCGAAGAAGGAGCCGATGTTGACGATCAGGCCGCCGCCCGACTTCAGCAAATGCGGATAGACGCTCTGGCAGCCGACGAACACCGAGGTTGCATTGGTGTCGAATACGGTTTCGTAATCGGCCAGCGGGAAGCTGTCGCTCGGGCCTTCCAGGTGCACGCCGGCATTGTTGACCAGGCCGACGATGGGTTTGCCAAGCGCGGCGGCGTGCGCAAAGGCTTCGCGTACGCTGTCGCCCTTGGTGACGTCGCAAGAGAAAGCGACGCAGCGGCTCAGCGCTTCAGTCGATGCCTGCGGCACGGCCGGCAGTTCGCCGCGCCGCGACAGGCAAGCGACGGTATAGCCCTGATCGGCCAGTGCTATCGCGATGGCGGCGCCAATACCACGGCTGGCTCCGGTGACGATGATGGTTTTTTCCTTGCTCATGGCGTTCGACGTCCTCTCAGCAGTCCGTGAATTTGGGCTTGCGCTTTTCGGCAAAGGCGGACATGCCTTCGCGTGCATCGGCGGTCTGGTAGGCGAGCGTGGACAGATCGGCTTCGATCTTCAGGCCTTCGGCCAGCGGAGTGCTCAAGGCACGCTGCACGGCGCTACGCGCGCACTGCAGGGCGAGCATGCCGTAGCCGGCGAATTCACGCGCGAAATTGATGCCGGCTTCGAGCGGATCGCCTTCAGGATCACGTTCAATCAGGCGATTGACCAGACCGATCTGCAAGGCTTCTTCCGCCGTGACTGTACGGCCGGTCAGGATCAGTTCCATCGCGCGCGCCTCACCGATCACGCGCGGCAGGCGTTGCGTGCCGCCATAACCGGGAATCAGGCCGAGCTTGACTTCCGGCAGGCCAAGCTTGGCATTGGCGGTGGCGACGCGGAAGGTGCAGGCCAGCGCCAGTTCCAGGCCGCCGCCGAAGGCAAAGCCGTTGATGACGGCGACCGAGGGCATGCGCAGCGTATCGAGCTTGGCAAACATCGCCTGTCCGAGTTCGGCGCCCCGCTTCTGTTGCTCCAGGCTGCGGCCCATCAGTTCGACGATATCGGCGCCCGCGCAGAAGGACTTGGGTCCGGCGCCGGTGATCAGTAGCGCGCGCGCGTCCGACTCGGCGGCTTCATCAATGCGCGCGCCGATCTCCTTGATCAGCGCGAAGCTCAGCGCGTTCATCGCCTCCGGGCGGTCGATGGTAATGACCGCGAACTCTTCGCGGCGGGATAGGGTGATGGGCATGTTCAGTTGCTCTCTTTTGTTGCTTGCTTTTCGGAGGAGATCCAGCGCACCGCTTGCGGGACAAGGCGGCCCTGCTTGACCAGGTCCACCAGCCCGCGCTTGAGGATCTTGCCGCTGGGAGTCATCGGGAATTCCTGCATGACGACGTAGTATTCCGGCATGTCGAACTTCGACAGGCCGGCATCGTGCAGGTGCTGCAGCATCATGTCTGCGGTGAGCGTGGCGGCATCGCTGGTGATGACCGCCAGGCATACCTTCTCGCCCAGGCGCTCGTCTGCCACCGGGAAGGCGGCTGCCTTCAGCACCAGCTTGTTGCGCAGCGCCAGGTCTTCGATGGTCGAGGGATGGATGTTATGGCCGCCACGGATGATCAAATCCTTCTTGCGCCCCATGATGATCAGGCATCCATTCTTGTCCAGCATGCCGAGGTCGCCGCTGAGGAACCAGCCCGAGGCATTGAATGAAGTTTCCGTGGCACGCTGGTTATCGAAATAACCCAGCATCAGGCACCCGCCGCGACCACCGATCTCGCCGATCTCGCCCGGCTTCGCCTCGATGTCCGGGTTTTCCTGGTTCCACAGCTTGATCTCGTAGGCGTCGCAGGCGCGCCCGCAAGTGCCGACGATGGTGTCGGTGTCATCGGTGGGCAGTGTGTACTGATGTGAACCGTTCTCGGTCATGCCGTATATGTTCTGCGGCACAATGTCGAGGTTCAGGAAGGCCTGCGCCGTTTCGCGCGGGATCGGCGCGCCAGCCATATAGAACACCTTTACCTTGCCCAGGCGCCCCAGTTCACGCCGCTTCACTTCGGCCAGGATATCCATCGCATGGGTCGGCACCCCCATCACGTAGGTGGCGCCGGTTTCCTCTATCCAGTCGATCGGCTTGAAACCGGCCGGCAGATCGTTGACCACCAGTTCGAGACCGGCAGCCATCGCCTGTTCCAGTGCCACCGTGCCGATGTGATGGCTGATCGGGCTCAGGGTCAGCAAGACGGTGTTGTGGTCGTGGTGCCAGTCCCTCACAATCGCGCGGCCGTTGGCGAGCAGCGTGTTATCGCTGTGCATGACGGCCTTGGGCGTGCCGGTGGTGCCGGACGTAAACGCAAGATAGACAATCTTGTCCGGATTGCTGTCGGCCGGAATGCGTGGTGTGCCGCCCTCGCGTTGCGGAAAGGCGGGATCGGCGCCTTGCACGCCGGCGCTCCGCGGCTCCAGCCAGTACGCCCGGCGCAGCGTCTCGACCGCGCCGATCTGCTGCGCCACCCCCTCGTTGCCGAAGGAGGCCGCATCGGCGCCGTAAGCCTTCTGTCCGAAGAAGGCTTCGCAGTGGATACGCCCGAGCAAGGTCACGATCTCCGCCACCGTGTAGTTCTGGTGCAGCGAGGGATTGCAGATATAGCCATTGCGCGAGCAGGCGAGGAAGACGATCAGAGCCTCGACCCGGTTCGGCAGCCAGACCGATACCCGTGACCCCTTGCGCAATCCGGCCTGCTCCAGGTCCGCCGCAACCGCATCAGTCCACTGAAGCAGCGCGGCCCAAGTCAGACGATGCACGCTGTCGCGCATAGCCCATGCATCCGGCCTCGCTTGTGCATGCTTTTGCAGCAGCGCATACAAGGTGTCGCTTTGCCATACGCCGCTGGCGTAGTAGGCCGCAGCCTGCTCCCGGTCCTGAAGAGTAAGAATCGTGTTCATCGCAGCGAAATCTCTGAGGGCAGGTCAGTGGCCGAACTTCGACGCATCCGGTGAGCGCTTCTCGGCGAAAGATGCCGACAATTCCTTCGATTCCTCGGTGGACAGGTGGGCGCGCAGCAGCAAGTCATGCGCCATGCGCGACAGACCCGAGACACCGCCGTGGCGGGCATTGAAGGCGCCCTTGATGGAAGCCAGCGCGAATGAGCCGCGGTCGGCGACCTCCAGCGCGTACTTGCGCGTTTCGGCGGCGAGCTGGTCATCGGGAACGACCTTGTTGATCAGGCCCATGTCCAGCGCTTCGGCGCTGCTGATTTTCTGGTTGCGGAACCAGATTTCCTTGGCGCGCTTCTTGCCCACCAGGTCTTCCAGATACCAGGTGCCGTAACCGGCGTCGAAGCTGCCCATCATCGGACCAACCTGACGGAAGATCGCGCTTTCCTTGGCGATCGTAAGATCGCATACCACCTGCAGCACGTTGCCGCCGCCTACTGCAAAACCATTGACCGAAGCGATCACCGGCTTTTGCAGGCGCTCGATGCTTTCGTACATGTCCAGCACCGGCAGCACGCCCGCGTATAGCAGCGTATCCTCCATGCCGGTCTTCTCGCCGCCGATGCAGAAGAACTTGTCGCCGGCGCCCGTGATGACGATGACGCGAGTGCGGGTTTCGCGGCGGATGTCGTTGATGCAGTCGCGAATCTCATGGCACATCTGCACGTTGAACATGTTGCCGTTGTTCGGGCGGTTGAGGGTAATGGTGCCGATCGGGCCGTCTTCCTCGTAAATGATAGTTTCAAACTGTCTAGCCATGGTCTCTTCTCCTAAAGTAGTGGCACTCGGCCAGCCGCCCGCTTAAAGGACGTCTGCCTTGTCGAGTTCTGCAAACTGGCTCTCGTCCAGGCCGAGCCAAGATGAAAGCACATCTTTCGTATCTTCGCCGAGCAGCGGCGGCGCCTTGCGATAGGTATTGGCATTGCCGTCGAAGCGGATACCCAGGCCGACCTGCGGCAGCGCCGTATCTCCGCGCTTGGCGACAAAGAACAAGCCGCGCTCGTTCAATGTCCGGTCCTGCACGACCTCATCGAGGCGATTGATCGGACCTGCCGGAATCCGTGCCTTGGCAAACAGCTCCAGCCAGTGCTCGCGCGGTTTCTGGATCAGGATCGACTGTATCTGCTCGACGATCTCGGCGCGCGCCGCGCGCCGTCCGACATTGGTCAGGAAGCGCGGATCGGCGGCCATGTCGGCTCGTCCGACCGCCTCGCAGAAGCGGGCCCAGATGCTGTCGTTGCCCAGACCCAGGGTGATCGGAGCGTCGGCCGTACTGAAGGTCTGGTAAATGGCGATCACACTGTCCTTGCCGCCGGAGCGGCGCGGGACCTCGCCGGTTCCCATATACGGGACGAGACGCGGAGTCATGAATCGCGTCATGCTCTCCACCATCGACACGTCGATTTCATGGCCGCAGCCGGTGCGGCTGCGCCCCATCAGCGCAGCAAGCGTAGCCAGTGCAGCGTCCGCGCCGGCCAGCAGGTCGGCAGCCGGCGTGCCCACCTTCTGCGGATCCTGGCCCGGCTCGCCGGTCAGGTCCATGACGCCGCTATACCCTTCGGCGATCAGGTCGTAGCAGGGCTGGTCGCTATTGGGTCCGGTCAGGCCGAAACCGGTGATCGATACATGGATCAACTTCGGATTGATGGCCTTCAGCGTGGCGTAGTCGATGTGCAGCTTCTTCTGGCCGCGCACCACCTGGTTGACGACGATGACATCGGCCACGGCAACCAGTTTGTGCAGGATCGCCAGTCCCGCTTCGCGCGAATAGTCGAGGGTGACGCTTTGCTTGTTGCGGTTCACGCTCAGGAACCAGAGCGACTCCCCTTCCAGAAACGGCGGCCCCCAGGCGCGCGCATCGTCGCCGCGCCCGGGGCGTTCGACCTTGACGACGGTCGCGCCAAGGTCGGCTAGTAGCTGTGTGGCATAGGGGCCTGCAATCGAGGTTGTCAAATCGAGTACGCGAATTCCGCTCAACATACTCAGCGTGTTTTCGGAATGGGGTGGCGATAAGGTGTCAGCAGGACGCATTGTCATTTCATGGACGGAGATGAATCTGGGATGCATATGAGCAACCTCCATGCCAAGGGATTCCGCAACTGAAAGACATGCATGTCGAGACGCGCGACTCGCGCGAACGCCGCATGAATCCTGGCCTTGCGCGATCCGCGCCGGAATCTCGCGCTTTCCTTCTCGCGAAGAACGGCCGGTCGACAGCAGGCATGCGAACAAGAGTGTATATTCCGAAGACAGGGTGAAATACGCCCTCTGTTCGCATGAAAGACAAATGAAGCAAGAAATATCCGCATTCGGTGTATTGGTGGGAGACGCCAAAGGCACCGTCAAGTGCGCAACCGGATTTGGTTGCGATCCTCTGATCCAGAAGCAGCTCCTTCAGGATTTGCCGAAGAAAAGACAGCAGGGCGCCGGCATGATCGCCATCGAGGGCGAACTACGGCTGGTAGCGATCTACCGGGCGACGGATCAGGAAACCGTGTTCCTGATCCGATCGGTTTCCGCCGATTCGCCCTTGTTCGACTTTGTGATGAGTGTCGATTTCGCCTACGACATCTTCAACTACTTTGCCAACAGCCCCTATGAATCGATGATCGTCGTCGATGACCAGGCACGGGTGCGATTCATTCCGCCGGTGCACGAGGAGTTTTTCGGCATCAAGCACGGCGCAGCGGTGGGCAAGCATGTCACCGAAGTCATCGAGAATACCCAGTTGCAGGAAGTGGTCCGCACCGGCAAGGCGGAGATCGGCAAGCTGCAGAGCATGGGCGGCGTCACGCGCGTGGTGGCGCGCGTGCCCATCGTCCGCGATGGCAAGACGGTCGGCGCCATCGGCCGCGTCATGTTCAAGGG
>JAEWBA010000197.1 GCA_023391395.1 Pseudomonadota bacterium | reverse complement strand
CTGATCGCGGTGTCGCTGCTCGGCATGTCGGCCGCCCAGATCGCCTTGCAGAACGAAAAGGCCGCGCGCAACGACCGCGACCGCCAGATTGCCTTTCAGGCGGCGGAAGCGGCGCTGATGGATGCGGAGCTGGATATCGAGGGCTCCGACGGCGTCGCGCTGTCCGGCTCGCGCAGCCACATTTTCGATCCGCGCAGTGCCGAAGGCTTCGACCCCGGCTGCGCTGCCGGCCTGGACAACCCTTATCTCGGCTTGTGCGCTGGTGCCGCCGGTGCCGCCGTACCGCCATGGCAAACAGTGAATTTCTTGGACGATGCCACCGATGCGCGCAGCGTTCCCTACGGCCGCTTCACCGGCCAGGGTTTTCAGACCGGGCACGGCCCGCTCCCGGCCCGCGCGCCGCGCTACATCATTGAGCTGATGACCTACAACCGTGCCGGTGAAGCGGCCACGCTGGGTGAGCGCAGCTATTTCTATCGCATCACCGCCATCGGCTTCGGCGCGCGCGAAACCACGCAAGTGGTCTTGCAGACCTTCTATCGAAAGGAGCGTCGATGAAGAGTGAGCAAGCGATACGCAAGCGGGCGGCAGCAGGGATGCTGCTGTTCGCATGCAGCTTTTCCATCTACGCCTCCAATCCCGAAGTGGTGTTTCCGGAGCGACCGCTGGTGTCGCGCCATGGCTTGGCATCCGTGATCGCGGTGCCGGGACCGCTGGGTGAAACGGCATGGATTTATCAAGCCGGCTTCGGCGTGGTGCCATGGAGCGGCAGCCTGAAAAAGTTCGCCGTGCAGGCCGGGGATGAGGGTTCGGTCGATCTGGCGACGACACCGGAGTGGGATGCCGGCCTCATGCTGAGCGGCAGTGCAGACAACTTGCCTGAGCCGCCGCCGGCGCAGCGGCGCATCTACACCAGCCGCGCCGGGGCGGACAAGGCACTGGTTACGATCGACTTCGCATGGGCGCAATTGGATGGCACGCAGCAGGCCATGCTCAATACCTCGCCTGTTACCGGAAAACCGGATGGCCTGGGCGAGAAGCGCCTGGCTTATTTGCGCGGCGAGCGCAGCCTGGAAGCCGGTCAACCGAACGGCATCTTCCCGGTGCGGCCCCGCATCCTTGGCGCCATGATCAACGGCAACCCCGCTTATGCCGGCGCGCCCGCCCTGGACACACAGGGGCCCGGCTACGCTCGCTTCCGCGAAGAGAACAAGGGGCGCAAGACCGCCATCTATGTCGGTGCCAATGACGGCATGCTGCACGCCTTCGACGCGGAAACCGGGCGCGAACTGTTCGCCTACATGCCGGGCGTCTTGTTGCCAAGCCTGAACCAATTGACCCATCCCGAACCGCGACACCGTGCTTACGTGGATGGCGGTATTGTGGTGGCCGAAGCGCGGGTAGCGGGACAATGGAAGACCGTGCTGGCGGCCGCCATGGGTACCGGCGCGCAAGCCCTGGTGGCGCTGGACGTGACGGATCCTGCGAATTTCGGCGCGGGCGCCGGCGTGCTGTGGGAGTTCAGCGATGCCGACGACACTGACCTGGGCAACGTGCTGGGTGCACCGGCCATCGTCAAATTCGCGGTGAAGGCAAGCGACGGTTCGGTGGAGGAAAAATACTTCGTGGTGGCCGCCAGCGGCTTGAACAATTACAAGAACGATGGCAAGCAGCGCTTCAATACCGATGCCGCGGGCGCGCTCTTCCTGCTGGCACTGGACAAGCCGCCGGCTGCGAAATGGCAGCTCGGCCTCAATTACTACAAGATCCGCACGCCCAAAGCGGAGCCGGGATTGCCGAATGGCTTGCATGCGCCGGCACTCGTAGGAGATGCCAGTGGCGTGGTGCGCCATGCTTATGCCGGCGACCTGCAAGGCAATCTGTGGCGCTTCGACTTCAGCGGTACTGCCATGCTGCCGAAGGCGCAGCGCGGCAAGGCGCCGCTGTTCACCGCCAAGGAGGCGAGCGGCCTGCGCCAGCCGATCACGATGCAGCCGAAAGTCGTGTTCGCCCCGGGCGGCGGCTACGTGGCGCTGTTCGGCACCGGCAAGTTCATCGAAGAAGCCGATACCCAGGCTGCGAATTTCAGGACGCAATCCTTCTATGCCATCTACGACAGCGACGGCACCAACTCGAGCGTTGCTGGACGTGAGCAGCTTGCCGTGCGGCGGTTGGAGCCGGACGCGGGCAATGCCTACATCGTAGCCGGAGACAACTTTTCTTACGGCACCGGTGCGCATCAGCGCAAGGGCTGGTATCTCGATTTTCCCGATTCTGCGCGTACCGGCGAAAGAGCGGTCGCGGCACCGATGCTTGCCGACGGCCGCCTGTATTTCAACACCCTGATTCCCTGCGTCGAACCCTGCATTGCCGGTGGCCGTTCCTATGTATTGCATGCGCTAGAAGGGTTTTCCATCAATGGAAATGCTACCGGCAATCTGTCTCAGGTCGGCATGCCGATCGCACCCTTGCGAGTGATGACCGCCAGCACCAGCGGCGAGCGCAACGCCATCGGCCGCAGGACCGTGAAGAAGACCGGCAGGACGGTGGAGTTCGGCACCGGCGGTGCGCGCGCCGAAGCGCGGCCCCCGTCGCCGGAGGGACCGGCCAGCAAGGGCGAGGGCAGCATCACGGTGCCCGCCGGCCGTTTCAGTTGGCGCGAGATTCTCAACTGGCAGGAGATGCGCGATGCGCTCGGCATCAGATAAGTGCCGGCAAGCGAGGTCAAGCGGCTTCACCGTGGTCGAGGTGCTGGTCGCGGCGGCAGTCATCGCCATCCTGGCCGCGCTAGCCTATCCCTCATATCTGCACGCGGTGCGCAAGGCAAAGCGGGCGGAAGCGCGCACGGCACTGCTGCAACTGATGCAGCAGCAGGAGCGGCATTATTCGCAGCACAGCAGCTATGTCGCCTTTTCCGCGTTGTCCACCGATCCGGTCGAGACACGCTTCAAATGGTATTCCGGCGACAGCCCGACCAAGAGTGCTTACGAGATTCGCGGCGCAGCCTGCGAAGGCGAAACGCTACGCTCCTGCCTGCTGCTAACCGCGACGCCCGGCACGCCGCGTGTCACCCGGCATTACACCGATGCCGAGTGCGGCGAACTGCGTCTTTCCAGTACCGGCGTGAAGACTGCCGCCGGCGGCGCGCAATGCTGGCAGTGAGATATCCAGGCTGCGGGCGCGGCTTCACCAGCATCGAGCTGATGACAGTGCTCAGCATCGTCCTGATCCTGCTTGCGGTCGGCGTGCCGAGTTTCTATTACCTGATTCAGAGCCAGCGCATCACCACGGCCGCCAACGACTTGTTCTCCGCCATCAACCTGACTCGCTCGGAAGCGATCCAGCGCGGCACGCGCGTCGATTTGATGCCGGCCGATGGCACCGACTGGGCGCGCGGCTGGGTAGTGTTCATCGACAGTAACCGCAATCGCAAGCCCGACACTGAGGACCAAATCCTGTTTGCGCACGGCCCGGTGTCGGGCAGCATCGTCATCCGCTCCAGCTTCACCGATTCTTCCGTGCCTTATCTGGCCTACAACGCCAGCGGCCGCAGCCGCACGCACGCCAACAGCCAGGCACCCCAGCTCGGCACCATTTCGCTCACGCTGGACGAGCATGTGCGCGAAATCAAGCTCAATTTCCTCGGCCGTCCGCGCGTTTGCAATCCGGCGGCAAGCAAGTCGGCGTGTTGAAAGACGGTAAAAGCCAGCATAAGCCGCCCGCGCTAGAATGACGCCATGACATCCGAAGACGACAAGCGATACATGGCGCGCGCCCTTGCGCTCGCAGCGCAGGGCATGTTCATCACCACGCCCAATCCGCGCGTGGGCTGCGTCATCGTCAGGGAAGGGCGCATCATCGGCGAAGGGCACACGCAACCGCCCGGCCAGGCGCATGCCGAAGTGCAGGCCCTGCGCGATGCGGCGGCACGGGGCGAGGAGGTGCGCGGTGCAACTGCGTACGTGACGCTGGAGCCGTGCAGCCATATCGGCCGCACGCCGCCCTGTGCCGACGCCTTGATCAAGGCCGGCGTCGGCAAGGTGGTGGCGGCGATCGCCGACCCCAATCCGCTGGTAGCGGGGCAGGGCCTGGCGAAGCTGAAAGCGGCCGGCATCGAAGTGGCTTGCGGCGTGCTGGAAGACGAAGCGCGCGAAATGAACATCGGCTTTTTCTCGCGCATGCAGCGCGGCAAGCCCTGGGTGCGCATGAAGGCGGCCGCGAGTCTGGACGGCAGGACCGCGCTGCACAATGGCCGTAGCCAATGGATCACCTCGGACGCCGCGCGCAATGACGGGCATTGGTGGCGCGCACGCGCCTGCGCCATCCTGACTGGCATTGGCACCGTGCGCGAGGACGATCCGCAACTGACCGTGCGTGCGCTCGACACGCCGCGCCAGCCCCGCCGCATCGTCGTCGATAGCACCCTGCAGATC
>JAEWBA010000389.1 GCA_023391395.1 Pseudomonadota bacterium | reverse complement strand
GGCCAGAACCAGTGCGAGGAAGATGCCCACCAGCTTGGGAATGAAGGACAGGGTCATTTCATTGATCTGGGTGGCGGCCTGGAAGATGCTGACGATCAGGCCGACGGCCAGCGCGGTCAGCAGCATGGGCGCGGCCACCATCAGGGTGATTTCCATCGCATGGCGGCCAAGGGTCATTACGCTTTCGGGTGTCATGGTACGACCTCAATAGAAACTCTGGGCGAGCGAGCCGATCAAGAGCTGCCAGCCGTCCACCAGGACGAAGAGCATCAACTTGAAAGGCAGGGAAACGATGGCGGGCGACATCATCATCATCCCCATCGACATCAGGATGCTGGCGACCACCATGTCGATGATGAGGAAGGGAATGAAGATGGCGAAGCTGATCTGGAAGGCCGTCTTGAGCTCGCTGGTGACGAAGGCGGGAATCAGCACGCGCAGCGGCACGTCTTCCGGGCCGTTCAATTGCGGGCCGTTGGAGAGCTTGACGTAAAGCGCGAGGTCGGTTTCGCGCGTCTGCTTCAGCATGAACTCCTTGAGCGGCACGGCACCCTTCTCGAGCGCCTGCTGCATGTTGATCTTGTTTTCCGACAGCGGCTGGTAGGCCTCGGTGTAGATGCGGTCCAGAACCGGTCCCATGACGAACAGGGTGAGGAACAGGGCCAGCCCGATCAGCACCTGATTCGGCGGCGCGGTCTGCGTGCCGAGCGCCTGGCGCAGCAGCGAGAGCACGATGATGATGCGCGTAAAGCTGGTCATCATCAGCAGCGCCGCCGGCAGGAAGGTGAGGGCGGTCAGGAACAGTAGCGTCTGCAGACTCAGCGAATAGGTTTGGCCGCCGCCTGGGCCAGGCGTGCTGGTGATGGCGGGCATGCCTTGCTGGGCGCTTGCCAGCAGCGGCAGCGCCAGCAGAGCGAGCGGGAGGATGCGGAGCAGGGAGCGGAACAGGGAATTCACGATCGGGAGGCTGGGATGAGGCATTGGCGCAGCGAAGCCGTCATTGCGGATTGCCATTGCGCTTGTCCATGGTTTGCTTCAACCATGCGGAAAAATTCTTGGCGCCCGGTGCGCCCTGGTCCGGCGCGGCGACTTCCTGGCGCGGCAGGGTGGAGAGGGCATTGACGCTGCCCGGCGCCACGCCGACCACGATCCACTGGTCGGCAACTTCGACCACGACCACGCGCTCACGGCCGCCGACGCTGACGCCGCCGATCACCTTGACCGGCGTGCCGGCCATCGCGCGGGCCACGCCCAGGCGCTTCATCACCCAAGCGGCGGCGGCCATCACGGCGAGCACCGCTACCAGGCCCAGCAGGACCTGGAGCAGGCTGCCGGCACTGGCGGCGGACTCTGCCGCCGGGGCAACCGGCTTGACGGTCTGGGCGGCTGCCGTCGCGCTACTCAGGACGAGGGCGAGGCTGACGCTGAGCAATCTCATTTATTCAGTTTCCGGATGCGTTCGGAAGGCGTTACGATGTCGGTGAGACGGATACCGAACTTGTCGTTGACCACCACCACCTCGCCTTGCGCGATCAGGCAGCCGTTGACCAACACATCCATCGGCTCGCCGGCTAGACCGTCCAGCTCCACCACCGAACCCTGCGCCAGTTGCAGCAGGTTCTTGATGGCGATCTTGGTGCGCCCCAGCTCCACGGTGAGTTGCACCGGGATGTCGAGGATGAAGTCGATGTCGTTGTGCGTGCCGGTCTTGACGCCGCTTGCCGAGAAATCCTGGAACGGCGCAGCGCTGGCCTGTTGGGCCTGAGCGGCCGCGGCCCGTGCGGCTTCGGCCTGGGCCTGCTCGGCAATGGCGGCGCCCCAGTCGTCATCGGTCGTGATCTGGCTATCGTTTTCGTCAGCCATGTTCATCTCCTTGGGTAGGTTCGGTGGAATAGGTCAGCAATCTTTCGACGCGCAGCGCGTACTGGCCGTTGAACTTGCCGTAGCTGCACTCCATCACCGGCACGCCGTCCACCTTCGCCTGGATGGCGTCGGGGATGGAGAGCGGGATGACGTCGCCTTCCTTCATGTTGAGGATTTCGCCCAGCGTGGTCTGTGCGGTGCCGAGTTCGGCCACGATCTCCACTTCGGCGGTCTGGATCTGCTGCGTCATCAGGCGGATCCAGCGCTTGTCCACTTCCAGGGTTTCGCCCTGCAGACTGGAAGTGAGGATGTCGCGGATCGGCTCGATCATGGAGTAGGGCGTGCAGAAATGCATTTCGCCGCTGACCGGACCCAGTTCGACGGTGAAAGTGGTCGCAACCACCACTTCGTTCGGAGTGGCGATATTGGCGAACTGGGTGTTCATTTCCGAGCGCACATACTCGAACTCCACCGGATACACCGGCTCCCAGGATTTCGAGTAGGCCTCGAACACGATATTGAGCACGCGCTGGATTATGCGCTGTTCGGTCTGGGTGAAGTCGCGCCCCTCGACCCGGGTATGGAAGCGTCCGTCGCCGCCGAACAGATTGTCGACCAGCAGGAACACGAGATTGGGGTCGAACACCATCAGCGAGGTGCCGCGCAGCGGCTTCATGTGCACCAGGTTGAGGTTGGTCGGCACCACCAGGTTACGGATGAATTCGCTGTACTTGTGCACGCGCACCGGGCCGATCGATACTTCGGCGCTACGGCGCAGGAAGTTGAAGAGGGCGATGCGCAGCAGCCGTGCAAAGCGCTCATTGATGATTTCCAGCGTGGGCATGCGCCCGCGCACGATGCGTTCCTGCGTCGCCAGGTTGTAGGGACGAATGCCGGAGTCGTCCTCCGGCATCTGCATTTCGTCCTGTTCACCGGTCACACCCTTTAGCAGGGCATCGACCTCTTCCTGGGATAGGAAATTCTCGGCCATGTCGCGTTTACTGGATCACGAAGGAAGTGAAAAACACGCCTGTCACCTGCTGCGGTTCGGATTGCGGCGTGAACGGCTGGTTGATCTGCGCCACGATGTCTTCCGACAGTGTTTTCTTGCCTTCGACGGTGTTCAGCTCGGAAGCCTTCTTGCTCGATAAAAGCATCAGGACGCGGCTGCGCACCAGCGGCATGTAGAGCTTGATCTGTTCGACCTGTTTTTCGTCGGCGACCTGCAAGGTGAAGGCGAGCTGCAGATACTGATCGCCGAAGCCGTCGGATTGCAGGTTGACGGTGAACTGCTCCATGGGCATATAGACGGGTGGCTTGGCGGGCACCGGCTTGGCTTCGGCGGCTTCACCTTCGGCTGGCTTGGAACCCACGAAAAACCAGGTTGCGCCTGCGCCGCCGCCAATCGCGACGAGCAGGAGCGCCACGATCAGGAAGAGCTTGCTTTTGGATTTTTTGGGCGCCGCAGCGGCGGAAGCGGCTTCGTCGATCGGGACGACCTTGGGTGCCGCTTTAGGGGCTGTTGCCATCTTGTTTCCTCTTTTCGCGCTTCAATGCATCAGCTGTGGATGTGATTATCGGGAAAGTCCCGGCCGCAGGATGCGTCGAAAAGAAGGGGGAAGTCAACGCATATTCGCGCTTGCGGTGCCGGCCGCCGCCTGCGCGAATGTGCGTGAATCAGGCGAAGGTGTCGACCAGCCCGCGGCCACCGGCGGAAATGCTTGTGCGTGCGCTACGCAAGGGAGCATCGGCTTGCTGAGAATCGATCGACTCGGCGCGGCGCGTGCCATGCCCCTGCTGTTCGCCATGGGCGCTCTGCTGGCCCGGCGTGCCGCTGTTGACGCTGGCCTGGCCGAGCTGGATGCCGGCCTCGCCCAGCATTTCACGCAGCTTGGGCAGCGCCGATTCCAGGGCCTGCCGCACTTCCGGTTGCGCGGAAATGAAAGTCGCGTTGGCCTGCGAGTTCGACACGTTCAACACCACTTGCAGGGGGCCGAGGTCGGGAGGGTTGAGCGTCAGCGAAGCGCTTTGCTGCTCGCCGGCCACCATCCACACTACCTTTTGGCCAAGTGCCTGGTCCCAGGCCGGCGTGCCGACGCGCGGCGTGAGTTTTTCCTGAGTTTGCGGGGCGGCCGCCTGCACCGCATTCAAGGCTGCATGCTGGACTGGCTGTACATTCGTTCCGGCGGTTGTAGCAGCTTCGGTGCCCGCAGTGCCGGCACCATTGAGGGCGGCCTGGCCGGCTGCGGCGTTGCGTGCACTTTCCTGGGTGCGAGCAGCGGCCAGTTCTGTTGCGAACGGCTTTTCCTGGGCCGAGCCGGCTTTGCGCTCTTGCGGCTCGCCCTCGGCCTTGGCGGCAGCCTGTTTTTCCATCGCTGTGGCGATGCCCGGTGCGCGCCCGGTCGTACCGGCGGCATCGGCTGCCCCGGCTGCGCGAGCGGCGGGCAGGGTGCCCATCGCGAGCGGATGTGCGGGAGCATCCGTCTTCGTGGTTACGGCAGCGGGATTCGCTTTCGCATCTTCTCTGAGAAGCTGGTCGGCCGTGGCTGTCTCCTCGGGGAGCTCTGCGGCTTCCGCCGTGCCGGCCGCCCCCTGCGTCAGGCTGGCAACCAGGGCCAGCACTTCGGCCGAAGCAGCCAGCGCCGGATCCTGCTCCTCGGGCGGAAGATCGGTTGGTCCGGCATTGGCGGCCTGTGACCGGTCCTTGGCCGCAGGCGCGGACGGCGCCTGGCCGGAGGTGTTCTCGGGAGGCTTTGCCGTGTCGGTGCCGCGTCCACTCATTTCGCGGGACAGCACATCCTTGAACGGTGTTTCCGGCGCGTTCGCATCTCCCGGGCGCGTCGCGGGATTCGGGCCGGAGTTGACATTAGTGGGGGTGAGGATTTGTGGTGTCTGCATGCCTGCCGCCCTTGGTTAAGCGAAACTGGTTTTGGGTGTCCTGACGAGCGCAGCTAATTGCCGTTCCGCGCACTGCTGCGAATGAGCCCGGCGAGCTGCACTAGCGCTTGTAACTCGCCTGCCGGTTCGCGTGCTCGTCCATCAATTTCTGGTCGCGCTTGTTTTCCTTTTGCAGCTGCACTTTCTCGGCGCGCGCGGCCAGGGTGTCGTAAGACATGCGCTTGCGCTCGCTGGCCTGCCAGGCGCTGCGTTCATCATTCATGCGCTGCTTGGCTTCCAACACGATCTGCTGCTGTCCGGTGATGCCCGTGTCC
>JAEWBA010000386.1 GCA_023391395.1 Pseudomonadota bacterium | reverse complement strand
CATGGGAAGGGACTCCTGCTGCAGGTGCGGCGGCCGGGACCGTAGGTTTCTTGCGAACGAACAGGCGCTGCACCACCACGAAGAACAAGGGAATGAAGAAAATGCCGAGCAGAGTGCCGGCCAGCATGCCGCCGACCACGCCGCTGCCGATCGCGCGCTGCGCGCCGGAGCCTGGGCCGGTCGCCAATGCCAGCGGCAGCACGCCGAGGCCGAAGGCCAGCGAGGTCATGATGATCGGACGCAAGCGGTCGCGCACCGCCTGCATGGTGGCCTCGAACAGGCCCATGCCATGCTTCTCCAGATTGGCCTTGGCAAATTCGACGATCAGGATCGCGTTCTTGCTGGAGAGGCCGACCGTGGTCAGCATCGCCACCTGGAAGTACACGTCGCGCTCCAGCCCGAGCAGCGTGTTGGCCAGCACCGCGCCGAGAATCCCGAGCGGCGCCACCAGCAGTACCGCGGTCGGCACGCTCCAGCTTTCATAGAGCGCGGCCAGGCAGAGGAACACGATCAGCAAGGAAAGCGAATAGAGCAGGGTGGTCTGTTCGCCGGCCTGCCGCTCCTGGTAGGAGAGCGCGGTCCATTCGACGCCGAATCCGGGCGGCAGCTGCGCCGCCAGGCGCTCGATCTCGGCCATGGCATCGCCGGAACTGACGCCGGGCGCGCCTTCACCCTGGATTTCCATGGCCGGCACGCCGTTGTAGCGCTCCAGTCGCGGCGACCCGTATTCCCAGCTCCAGCTCGCGAAGCTGGCAAAGGGCACCATCTTGCCTTCGCTGTTGCGCACCGACCAGCGATTGAAGTCATCGGGCGTCATGCGGAAGGGCGCATCGGCCTGCATATAGACGCGCTTGACGCGGCCGCGATCGATGAAGTCATCGATATAGGCGCCGCCCCAGGCGGTGGCCAGCGTGGCGTTGATGTTGGCGATCGACAGGCCGAGGGCCGAGGCCTTCCGGGTATCGACGTCGACGCGCAACTGCGGCGTGTCTTCCTGTCCGTTGGGGCGCACGTTGGTCAGCAGCTTGCTCTGGGCGGCGGCGCCGAGCAACTGGTTGCGCGCGGCCAGCAAGGCTGCATGTCCCTGGTTGGCGTTGTCCTGCAGGTAGAAGTTGAAGCCGGCGGCGGTACCCAGTTCCGGCATGGCCGGCGGGGCGAAGGCGAACACGAAGGCGTCCTTGATGTGGCTGAAAGTCCCCATGGCGCGTCCGGCGATCGCATTGATGCTGGCTTCGGGCGAGGTGCGCTCGTCCCAGTCCTTCAGCTTGACGAAGGCGATGCCGTTGTTCTGGCCCATGCCGGCGAAGCTGAAACCCTGGACCAGGAAGACCGAATCGACGGTGTCCTTTTCATCTTCGAGAAAGTGCTTTTCGACCTTGCGCATCGAATCCATGGTGCGTTCCTGGGTCGCGCCTACCGGCGCCTGGACCATGGCGAACAGCACGCCCTGGTCTTCGGGGGGCAGGAAGGAGCTGGGCAGGCGCACGAACAGCAAGGCCATCACCGCCGAGAGGGCGAGGAAAATCGCCATGAAACGCTTGGGGCGCGAGATGATGCCGTGCACGCCGCGCTGGTAGCGGCCGCTGGTGCGTTCGAAATTGCGGTTGAACCAGCCGAAAAAGCCTTTCTCGTGATGGTGGTGGCCCTTTTTGACGGGCTGGAGCATGGTGGCGCACAGGGCCGGCGTCAACACGATCGCCACCAGCACCGACAGCGCCATCGCCGAGACGATAGTGACCGAGAACTGGCGGTAGATGATCCCGGTCGAGCCGGTCATGAAGGCCATCGGCACGAACACCGCCGACAGCACCAACCCGATGCCGACCAGGGCGCCGGTGATCTGGTCCATGGATTTGCGGGTCGCCTCCAGCGGCGACAGCCCTTCGTCGGGCATGATGCGTTCGACGTTTTCCACCACCACGATGGCGTCATCGACCAGCAGGCCGATGGCCAGCACCATGGCGAACATGGTCAGCATGTTGATGGAAAAGCCGAGCGCGGCCAGCACGCCGAAGGTGCCGAGCAGCACCACCGGCACGGCAATGGTCGGGATGATGGTGGCGCGGAAGTTCTGCAGGAACAGATACATCACCAGGAACACCAGCAGGATCGCTTCGGCCAGGGTCTTGATGACTTCCTGGATGGAGGCATCCACGAAGGGCGTGGTGTCGAACGGGATCACCGCCCTCAAACCGGCCGGGAAATAGGGCTCCAGCTCCTTGAGCTTGGCTTCCACTCCGGCGGCGGTGTCGAGCGCATTGGCGCCGGTCGCCAGCGAAATGGCGATGCCGCTTGCCGGCTTGCCGTTGTAATAGGTGAGGAAGTCGTAGGTTTCCGCGCCCAGTTCGACGCGGGCGATGTCGCCCAGCTTCAGGATCGAACCGTCCGGATTGCTGCGGATGACAATCTCGCGGAATTGCTCAGGCGTCTGCAGACGGTCCTGTGCGGAAATCGTGGCGTTGAGCTGCTGCCCGGGGATCGCCGGCGTGCCGCCGAGCTGGCCGACCGCCACCTGGGCGTTCTGCGCTTCGATGGCGCCGATGACATCGGTGGCTGCCAGGCGGTAGGTATCGAGCTTGTTCGGATCGAGCCAGATGCGCATCGCGTACTTGGCGCCGAACACCTGGATGTTGCCCACGCCGGGAACGCGCGACAGCGGATCGACCAGGGTGGCCGAGACGTAGTCCGAAATGTCGTCCTTGTCCATGCTGCCGTCTTCGGACACGAAGCCGACCACTTGCAGGAAGCCGCTGGACGATTTGCTGACATTGACGCCCTGGCGCTGGACTTCCTGCGGCAGCAAGGGCATCGCCAGTTGCAGCTTGTTCTGCACCTGCACCTGGGCAATGTCCGGGTCGGTGCCGTTCTGGAAGGTCAGGGTGACCTGGGCCATGCCGTTGGCCGAGCTGGTGGCCGACATGTAGATCAGGCCGTCCAGGCCCTTCATGTTCTGCTCGATGATCTGCGTCACCGAATCCTCGACCACCTTGGCGGAAGCGCCGGGATAGGTGGCATTGATGTTTACCGTCGGCGGCGCGATGGTCGGATACATCGACACCGGCAGCTTGGTGATCGCCAGCGCGCCGGCCAGCATGATGATGATGGCGATCACCCACGCAAAGATCGGGCGATCGATAAAGAAACGTGCCATGAATATCTCCGCTTAGGGCTTCGAGTTGGCGGCCGCCGGGGCGCCGGGTTGGGCCTTGCCGTCGGCGTCGGGCGCGCCGGCCTGGGTGCCGGCTTCGGTCGGATTCACCGGCATGCCGGGGCGGATTTTCTGCAGGCCTTCGACAATCACGCGGTCGCCGTCGGCAAGGCCGTCTTCGACCAGCCATTTGTCGCCGACAGTACGGCTGACCCTGACCTGGCGCTGTTCCACCTTGCCATCCTTGGTGACCACCATGGCGGTCGTGTTGCCCTTGGGATCGCGTGCAATACCTTGCTGCGGCGCCAGGATCGCGTCCTTGCGCACGCCGCTTGCCATCACCGCGCGCACATACATGCCGGGCATCAGGAGGAAATCGGGATTGGGGACGGTGGCGCGCAGCAGGTAGCTGCCGGTGGTCGGGTCGACGGACACGTCGGCAAAGGCGAGCTTGCCTTCATGCTTGTAGCGGCTGCCGTCTTCCAGCACGATTTGCACCGGGACATCGCCGGAACGGGTCAGCTTGCCGGCCGCCGCGTCCCTGCGCAGGTCCAGAAGCTCGCTGGCCGACTGCGTCAGGTCCACATAGACCTTGTCGAGTTGCTGCACGGTAGCGAGCGCCGTTGCCTGATTGGCAGTGACGAGCGCACCCTGGGTGACAGACGACTTGCCGATGCGGCCGTTGATCGGGGAGGTGATGCGGGCGTAATCGAGCGTGACCTTGCTGCTTTCCACGGCGGCCTCGGCAGCGGCCACATCGGCACGGGCCTGGGCCAGGGCGGCATTGGCGTTTTCATTGTCCTGCTTGCTGACGGCATCGATCTTGATCAGCTCGTTCGAGCGCTTGGCATTCAGCTCCGCCGACTTCAGGGTTGCCTGGGCGCGCGCCAGCGTGGCCTTGGCACTGTTGAAATTGGCGCGGTAGCTGGCGTCGTCCAACTGATACAAGGATTGGCCGGCCTTGACCATCCCCCCTTCGGTGAACAGGCGCTTCTGGACGATGCCGCTGACCTGCGGACGGACTTCGGCGATCAGGTATGCACTGGTGCGACCGGGCAGTTCGCGTGTCAGGCTGACATCCTCGGCCTGCAGCGTTACGACCGTGACAGCCTGGGCGGCAGGGGCGGGCGGCGGCGGCGCTTCCTTTTTCCCGCATGCAGACAGGGCAAAGGCTGCAAGCACAATGGCGAATGCGGTTCGCGTCAGGGGTTTGGGTTGCATGAGTGACCTCGAAATGGAATTGAAAACCGACAAATCTGGAGCGGCGAGAGGAAAAGGGCGCACTATACCACAAAGAATAAACGATCATTCTCATTCGTTTTTACTATCGCCGGATGACACTCGAAAGCTGACTCGCCGCCAGCACAGCTTGAGGGTTTTCCCATTCCGCTTCCTTGGGGCCACCGGATGCAGGCTCTGTGGAGCGGCGAAAGTTTATCCATTCTGCAATGCCGCTTGATTTGGCGCAGTGTGCCAGGGAATCGGGTAACCGGCCCCCAGCCCGTGCCTACACTTCAAGGAGATATTGGCGATTTGGCACAGGAGGTAGCGATGTCCAGCGCGGCAACCCTTGACACGTCACGGGACAAGGAGCCGGTTCCCGCCAAATCGGCCAGGGTACGGGTGCGGCGCTTGCTGCGGATCTTGCTGCTAGCCCTGGCGCTTGCCTTGGTGGCTACCCCTTCCTACGCCCAGCGCCAGCCGATCAATATCGATGGTGAAATGTGGCTGCAATCCTCGCCGGACGAGCGCAAAGTCTTTCTGATAGGCGCGTCCAGCATGACCAATCTCGAAACTGCCTATGCGCAGAAAAAGGGACTATCGCTTCCGCCAGCCGGCTCGCGCGTGAATCAGGCACTTGCACACATGACCCTGGACGAGGCCTCGAACCGGATCACCCGCTGGTACGAGGCCAATCCCGGCCGGCGTGACTTGCCGCCGCTGGGCGTGCTCTGGGTCGATGTGGTCGATCCCTCGGCCGCCGCCAAACTGCGCAAATAAGGACGCACGGGAGGCTCGCCATGAGGCAATTGGTTTCCGCATCGATTCTCGCTGCCGCTGTTCTGCTCGCCGCCGGGTGCGCGACAGCGACCGGCGCGGCGGTCGGCGCCGGCATCGGCAGCCTTTCCGGCAATACGGAAACCGGCGCCCTGGTGGGCGGCGGAGTTGGTCTGCTTTACGACGTTCTGGATTGAGCAGGGGGTACCTGTTCGATTTGCCTTAGCGATAGCGCGATTCGGCAAGGTCGATTTCACGCACCAGCTTGCGCGAAAGCGCATCCGAAATCCTGCCTTCCCGGGCCAGTTCGTAGACGGCCTTCCGCTCGGCGTCCAGTCCGGCCAGGCGCAGCGTTTTCTCCGCCTGATCCGCCTTTACCAGTTGTTCGGCCTCGCGCGGTCCACTGCCGTCCTGCAGCCGCAGGCGGTAGATCCCGATCACGCGAGCGGCGGCATTGGCGAAAATATCGGCATCCTCCGGGTCGCGCAGGGGCTGCTGCTGCATTCTTTCGATGGCCCCCACTGCCGCGACCGCCGCGTCGTGGCGCGCCTGTTTTTCCTGCTGCTGTTCAAGCGGCTCGTCCGGGAATTCGAGGACCTTAAGCAGGCGCGGCAGACTCACGCTGGCGACCACCAGCGACAGGAGAATCACCGCGGTGGCCAGGAAGATGGCAAGGTCGCGTGCGGGAAACGCACTGCCGTCGGGCAACAGCAGAGGCAGGGTCAGCACGCCGGCCAGCGTGATGGCGCCGCGCACGCCAGCCAGCGAGGTGGCGGCGATGAGGCGCCAATCGACCTTGATCGGCGGCTCTCCGTGCCGGCGCCGGAAAACGTTCAAACGCAACGAGGTCCATACCCATCCGAAACGCAGCAGCGCCAGGCCGAGATTGATCGCCAGCGCATACACGGCCAGCCACCAGGGATTGACGTGGCCGCTTTGCTGCACCGCCGCCACGGCATTTTTCAGGATGGCCGGCAATTGCTCGCCAAGCAGCACGAACATGATGCCGTTCAGCGAAAACTGGACGGTATCCCACACCGCGGCGCGATGCAGGCGCGTGGTCGCGAGTGCCCGGCCGCTCAGTTCCACGTAGCTCATGGTGATGCCGGCGGCAACCGCGGCCAGAATGCCGGAGGCCTGTACATGCTCTGCCGCAAGATAGGCGCCGAAGGGAGTCAGCAGGCTGATGAGAATCGGCGCGCCGGCATCCTCGCCGAAATGCCGCGACAGCCAGCGCTGCGCATAGCTGACCGCGAGCGTGACGAGGACGCCGATGCCGA
>JAEWBA010000345.1 GCA_023391395.1 Pseudomonadota bacterium | reverse complement strand
GGAGGGGGTGAAGCGCGGATCGTTGTAATAAGCTTCGAAAACGGATTTGGTGACGGCGAAGTTGACGTCGTGCCCAATCAGGTCCATCAATTCGAACGGCCCCATGCGGAATCCCCCGGCCTCGCGCATGACGGCATCGAGAGTGGGGGCATCGGCCGCCTGTTCCGTCAGAAGGCGCAAACCTTCGGCGTAGTATGGACGCGCCACCCGATTGACGATGAAACCTGGGGTCGATTTGGCGTAGACCGGGCTCTTGCCCCAGGCGGCAGCGGTGGCATACACGGTATCCGCAACGGCTTGCTCGGTCGCTAGGCCACTGACCACTTCCACCAGCGCCATCAAAGGCACAGGATTAAAAAAATGCATGCCGACCAGCCGGCCCGGCTGCCGCAATCCGGCACCGATGGCCGTCACGGAAATCGAGGAAGTATTGGTCGCGAGGATGCAATCCGCGGCTACCACGTCTTCCAGATCCGCGAACAGCTTGCGCTTGACGTCGAGATTTTCGACAATCGCCTCCACCACCAATGCCGCATCCGCGATGTCGGCAAGGCTGGCCGCGGCCTGTAGACGCGCTCCTGCTGCCTGCGCCGCATCGGACGCCATGCGTCCCTTGTCGGCGAGCATGGCAAAGGTCTTGCGAATGGTATCGATGGCCTTGTCCACGGCCTCGGGCCGGGTGTCATACAGCTTTACCGGATGGCCGGCTGCGGCCGCGACCTGCGCGATGCCGGCGCCCATGGCGCCACTACCGACCACGGCAACGGTGCGCGACGGATCCAGACGAGTATGCATAAAAATTTTCCTCCATTGATGAGGTATATCCGCTGCAGATCACGATGGCGAACGAATAAATGAAATCTCGAAACCTACTGGCGGAAGCGCTCGCACGTGCCAGCTGGAATTGAGTACCCCAGGGGGCGAAGAGCTTTCGCCTTCTGCCCTGGAAGAGGGCGGAAGGCATATATGGGTTAATCTTTCGGCGTGAGGCCCGCTCCCTCCAGACTTCGACCTGGAGGGGAAGGGGCGCCCATCAAGCCAGCGCACGAATATTCCCGACTCCTGTTCAACGTCCGGTAGTCAATACCACCTTGCCCTGCACCTTGCCGTCGCTAACCAGTTTCAATGCCGCGGCAAATTCCTCCAGCGGGAAGCTTTGCATCACGGCCGGCCTGAGCTTGCCAGCCTGGTACAGCTCGAACAATTCAGTCTGGACGCGTCGGACCCAATCCGGATCACGGTCGCGGTAGTCGCTCCACTGCAGGCCGCTGACCGCGATGTTCTTCACCAAAAGGTAGTTTGCCTTGATGGTCGGGATGCGGCCGGCAGCGAAGCCTATGATCACCATGCGACCGCGCCATGCCATGGTTCGCAGGCTGGCATCGAAAGCATCGCCGCCGACCGGATCGAGCACCACGTCGGCGCCACGGCCATTGGTGACGGCATGCACCTGCTGACGCAGGCTGTCGCGCAAATTGTCGGCGTCGAGTCGGATGACATGATCGGCTCCGCCTTTTCGCGCCAGCTCGGCATGCCGTTCATTTCTAACACCGGCCAGCACGGTCGCGCCCAGCGCTTTGGCCAGTTGCACCGCCGCGAGACCCACGCCGCCGCCGGCGCCGTTGACCAGCACCACCTCACCCGGCCGATAAGCACCGCGTTCGACCAGTGCGAAATGCGCAGTCTGATAGACGAGCCCCATCGCTGCCGCTTCAGTCAACGGCATGCTGTCGGGAATAACGAAGCAACTTTCCTCTGCCGCCACCAGTTGTTCGGCGTAGGCACCATGCTCCACCTGGACCATGACACGATCGCCTGGCTTGCAGCGCGTGACACCGGCCCCAACCGCCGCGACCACACCGGCGGCATCCTTGCCAGGACTGAAAGGGCGTGGCGGCAGTATCTGATACTGCCCGGCGATGACCAGCAGGTCCGGGTAATTGACGGCAGCTGCGTGCACATCCACCAGCACTTGGCGGTCGCCGAGGGCAGGTGCCGGCACCTCTTCGACCCGCAGCGTATCCGGCGCCCCGTGTTCCCTAATGAGTACAGCGCGCATGCTTTTCCTATTTGCCATCTTCAATGCCGAAGTCGCGATTGGCCTCGCCCAATGCCGGGTAGCCATCACTCATCTCGCCGCCACGAAATCCGGCAACTACCGGCACCGGCAATGCCGCAATACACTGGCTGCCCTCTCTCAATTCGCGCGAGAAGACGCCGCGTTCGCGGAAGTGCGAACTCTGCATTGCTTCCTCCATCGATGTCACGATCGAGCAGCACACATCCTTGCCGGCCAAGCGCTCGTTCCAGTAGGCGGCGGTCCCGGTCGCGATGATTTCGCGGATCTTTTCACGCACCAGTTCGGCGGGCAGGCTCGCATCGAGTAATTCGAACGGCGCTCCGATGGCGTTGATGAAATTGGCCCAGAACTTGTCCTCGATAGGCGCTGCCGCCAGGAATTTGCCGTCGCTGGTCCGATAGATCTGATAGCGTGGCGAGCCACCGGTCACCAGATCGCTGCCTGCGGTCGGCCAGCGTCCTTCGACCTGGCCGTTGCCCATGGCCCAGTAGAGAAAAGTGAACAGATTATCGGCCATGGCGATATCCAGCTTGCAGCCCTTGCCGCTGCGATCGCGCTGGCGCAGGGCAAGCAGGATATTGACCAGCGCCGGATAGGTGCCGCCGGCGATGTCCGCTATCAGCGCCGGCGGCAGCACCGGTGAACCGTCGGCGCCGGCAGTCAGACTCAACATGCCGGATTCCGCGACGTAGTTCAGGTCGTGCGCGGCGACGTTTGCACGCGGGCCGGTCTGGCCGTAGCCGGTAATGGCGCAGTAGATGATCTTGTCGTTGATGGTGCGCAGCGCCTCGTAGCCGAGGCCAAGCCGATCCATCACACCGGGGCGAAATTGCTCGACCACGATATCCGCGCTTTCGATCAGCGGCTTCAGACGTTCGAGCACGCCTTCCTCCTTCAGGTCGATCGCGATGCTGCGCTTGCCCCGGTTCAGCAAGGCGAAGTTGACACTATCGTCCCCGAACTTCGGCACATAGCTGCGCATCTCGTCGCCGCGTCCTGGACGTTCGACCTTGATGACTTCGGCACCGGCTTCGGCCAGCACCAGCGTTGCCATCGGCCCCGGCAACAAGGTGCTGAAGTCGAGCACACGAATACCCTCCAACGGCCGCATGGTCTCAGCTCTCCTTTTGCGAGCGCGCCTTCGCCACGCGGGCACGGCGTGCCGGTGCGTAAGGACTCTCGCCGTAAGCCTCGAACAATGCCTGGGTGACGTCGAAGTGGTGCTCGAGTCCGGTTCGCTCCAGCAGCGAAATCGGGCCTTCCGGATAGCCGAGGCCGAGGCGCAGCGTGAGATCCAGATCGTCCGCCGTCGCAAGCCCTTCATCGAGGCGGCGCAGCGAAGCGTTGTAATACGGCCGCACCAGGCGATCGATGATCCGCCCCTGGAAGTCGAGGCATACCGCCACCTTGAAGCCGGCGCCCTCCAGCACCGTCTTCGCAGCAGCAAGCGCGCTCTCGGACGTACCCGGCTGGCGCACCAGTTCGATCAGGTTCGAGGGGTCGCCGTTACCGAGGCGGAAGCGCGCAAAACCGAGTACATTCGAACCTTCCTTGCCGCGGCTTTCACCGGTATGCACCCCAAGACATTCGGTGCCGAGTTCGATCAGGATCGCTGCCTTGGCATCGCTTTGCTGGATTTTCGCCAGGCCGCTGCCCACGTCGGAGCCTATGACGATGATCACTTCACCATCTGCGGATTGCCCTTCCAGCAGCGGATGCGGAGCGGGGAAGGAGCGGCTGTTGCCGGTATCGATAATTGCATGTTTCATGGATCAGCCCCCGTACATGGCATTGCGTTCATAGGTATAGAAGCCGCGGCCCGACTTGCGGCCGAGATGGCCGGCGGCAATCATGCGCTTGACCAGCGGCGTGCAGGCCGCGCGCGGCTCGTGCGTGATGCCGTACAGCGCTTCGCACAGCAGCAACTGGGTGTCGAGACCGATCAGATCGAGCAGCTCTAGCGGCCCCATCGGATAGCCGAGCCCTTCCTTGATGGCGCGGTCGATGTCGGCCGGTTCGGCGACGCCAGCCTCGACCAGCCGGATTGCATCGTTGTTGTAAGGCACCAGGAAGTAGTTGAGGATGAAGCCGGGGTTATCCTTGGTCTTCACCGGGCGCTGGCCCATCGCTTCGCAGGCAGCCCAGGCCTTGGCAAAAGTCTCTTCCGAGGTATTGATGCC
>JAEWBA010000297.1 GCA_023391395.1 Pseudomonadota bacterium | reverse complement strand
GATAGGTGTAGGTCGATGACAGGGGTTCGAACAGCTGGCGAAAGATCATGGGCGGCCTCCGGCAGGCGGTCATGGAAAGCGGTGCGAGCGGATGAGTCGGCCGCTGCAGTCCGCTTCATTCTAGACGAGCCAGAGCGAAGGCCAAGCCCTTGCCGAGGGGCATCACGGCCTCAAGCGCGGCCGGAATTCATTCCGACGCGGCAGCTCCTTTGGGCTTGGCTTCCTCGCGGCGATTGAAACCGGCCACCATGTCGAAGCGGAACAGCCTGCATTCCAGCGCGCCGTTGTAGAAGGGCGTCTTGCGCGATTCCTTCAGGCGCAGCAGCTTGGGAACGCCCAGATCGGCAGTGAACAGGAACACGCTCCAGCCGGCGAAGCGCTGCTTGAGCGTGGTGCCGAAAGCGCTGAAGAAGGCTTTCGCCATTTCATCGGTTTCGATCGTGCTGTCGCCGCGCACGCCGATGCGTTCGCCATAGGGCGGATTGGTCAGCAAAATGCCAGGTGCGTCGGTGGGCGGCTTCACTTCCTGCGCCTCGATTTGCTTGAGCGGCACCTCGAACTGGATGCCGGCCTTGGCCAAGTTGTTGCGCGTCATGACGATCATGTCGCCGGAAATGTCGCTGCCGAAAATCGTCGGCATGGTGGGCAGCGCGTTCGGCTTGAAGCTGCCCTTGATCTCCAGCCACTCCTCGGTCTTGAACTCGCGGAATTTTTCGAAGGCGAAACGGCGGCGCGCGCCCGGCGGAATGCCGGCCAGTATCTGCGCCGCCTCCGCGAGAATAGTGCCGGAGCCGCACATCGGATCGAACAGCACCATGCCCGGCTTCCAGCCGGCGGTGCGCAAGAGACCCGCCGCCAGGTTTTCGCGCAGCGGCGCGTCGCCGGTTTCCTCGCGCCAGCCGCGCTTGAACAGCGGCTCGCCCGAGGTATCCAGATAGACCGTGTAATTGTTCGCGTCCAAAAAGCCGGCGATGCGGATGTCGGGCGTACGCGTGTTCACCGACGGCCGCCGCGAGCTCAGGTCGCGGAAACGGTCGCACACCGCATCCTTGATCTTCAGCGTCGTGAACTCCAGGCTCTTGAGCGGCGACTTGATCGCGGTGAGATCGACGCGGATCGTATGCTCGGTACCGAACCACTCCTCCCACGGCTGCGCCAGCGTGAGATCGTAGATGTCGTTCTCGTTCCTGTAGCTGCCTTGCGCGATGCGCAGCAGCACGCGCGAGGCGATGCGCGAATGCAGGTTGATGCGGTAGGCATCCGTCAGTTGCCCCGAGCAATTAACTCCGCCGGGCACCTGCTTGTGGACCTTGAGGCTGGCGCTTTGAGTGGCGATCTCGCCGAGTTCCTCCGCCAGCGCGCTTTCCAGTCCGCGCGGGCAGGGGCAGAAAAAAGAGTGATTCATTGGGATTTTTTTATCCATTGAAATCGGAAGCAGAGTACGGCAGGCTGTCGAAAGGTATGCCGACTAGCGGCATGCCTATCGTGCCAGTGCCCGCTCGACAAAATCGAGTCTATCCTGGCCCCAGAACGGTTCGCCGTCCACGATGTACCAAGGCGATCCGAATACGTTCGCAGCGACCGCTTCGTCCGTGAGGCGATTGTACTCGCGCTGTATGTCTTCGCTTGCGGCGAGCTCCAGCAAGGCACGGCCATCCTGCTTCCAGGCCGCGGCGATGGCGGCCAGCGTGTCGGGGTCAGCGATATCCCGGTCCTCTGCCCACACCGCACGCATGATCGCACCGGTAAGCTCAAGCGCGGCATCGGTGCCGTGGAGACGGTTGCCGGCGATGATGATCCGCGCCGCCGCATGCGGCGTCACCGGAAAAAACCTGGGCTGGAGATTGAGAGGAATCCGTAGAAAATCGCTCCAGCGCTTCAGTTCGAGCAATCGATATGCTTGCCGCTGCAGGGGGCGTTTTACCAGGGGCAGGCCGCCGGACGCGTCGAACACTTTTTCAAGGTCGCAAGGCTTGAGGTCGATCTGCGTGCCATGGCGCTTTGCCAGAGCCACGAAACGGGCGTGGCCGAGATACGCCCATGGCGACTGCGGCGCGAAGAAATACTGACAAGTCTTGGCCATGGATTTCTCGTGCTGTTCAAAAAGGTTTGACAACCACCAGAATTACGGCGCCGAGCAGGCCCAGCACCGGCAACTCGTTGAACCAGCGATACCACTTGTGGCTGCGCGCATTACGGCCGTTTTCGAATTTCTTCAACAGGCTGCCGCAGGCATGGTGATAGCCGATCAGCAGCACCACGATCGCCAGCTTAGCATGCAGCCAGCCATTGCCTTCACCCTTGCCGATGCCGTAGCCCAGCCAAAGCCACAGGCCGAAAGCGAGTGCCGGAATCGCCAACATGGTCATGAAGCGATACAGGCGCCGCGCCATCAAGAGCAGGCGCGTGGTGGCGGTGGCATCGCTTTCCTGTGCCAGGTTGACGAAGATGCGGGGCAGGTAGAACAGGCCCGCGAACCAGGATGTGACGAATACGATGTGCAGTGCCTTGCCCCAGAGCATTCTTTTTCTCGTTAGCTGAAATTCCCTTCACGGGAATGGAGCAGGGATTTCGTTCGGTATTTCCCCGTGCCTGCGTAATGGCGGCGCCTTGTGAGACGCCGCCCCGTCTGCATGGCAGTTATTGGCGCACTTCGCCGTGCCCGAACACCACGTATTTCAGCGAAGTCAGCCCTTCCAGTCCGACCGGGCCGCGCGCATGCAGCTTGTCGTTGGAAATGCCGATTTCCGCACCGAGACCGTATTCGAAGCCGTCGGCGAAGCGGGTCGAGGCATTGATCATCACGGAAGCCGAATCCACTTCGCGCAGGAAGCGCATGGCGCGGCTGTAGTCCTCGGTGATGATGGAATCGGTATGCTTCGAGGAATAGGTGTTGATGTGCTCGATCGCCTGCTCGAGACCATCGACGATCTTCACCGACAGCACCGGCGCCAGGTACTCGGTGCCCCAGTCCTCCTCGGTGGCTGCGGCGAGATGCGGATAGCCTTCCAGGATCCTGCATACTTCCTCGTCGCCGCGCAGCTCGACTTCCTCGCCGCGATACAGCTCGGCCAGTTTGGGCAGGATCTGCGGTGCGATGGCGCGCGCCACCAGCAGGGTCTCCATGGTGTTGCAGGTGCCGTAGCGGTGGCACTTGGCGTTGAAAGCCACCTTCAGCGCCTTCTCGAGGTCGGCCTTGTCGTCGATGTAGACGTGGCAGATGCCGTCCAGGTGCTTGATCATCGGCACCTTGGATTCCTTCATCAGGCGCTCGATCAAGCCCTTGCCGCCGCGCGGCACGATCACGTCCACGTACTGCGGCATTGTGATCAGCTCGCCGACGGCGGCGCGGTCCGTGGTTTCCACGATCTGCACCGCGTCTTCCGGCAGGCCGGCGCCGGCCAGACCTTCCTTGACCAGCTTCGCCAGCGCCTGGTTGCAATGGATCGCTTCCGAGCCGCCGCGCAGGATGGTGGCATTGCCGCTCTTGATGCACAGGCCGGCCGCATCCACCGTGACGTTCGGCCGCGCCTCGTAAATGATGCCGATCACGCCCAGCGGCACACGCATCTGGCCGACCTGGATGCCGGTCGGGCGGTATTTCATGTTCGAGATTTCACCGATCGGGTCGGGCAGGGCGACGATCTGCTCCAATCCCTCGGCCATGGTGGCGATCGCCTTGTCCGACAGGGTCAGGCGATCCAACAGGGCTGCTTCCATGCCGTTGGCGCGGGCCGCCTCGAGATCGCGCTGGTTGGCTTCGCGCAAGGCTTGCGCCTCGCGCCGGATGGCGGCGGCGATCAGGGAGAGGGCGCGGTTCTTGGCGCCAGTGTCAGCCTTCGCCATGGCGCGCGAGGCCTTGCGGGCACGCTGCCCGACTTCATTCATGTAGTGCTTGATGTCCATTTGGATTTGGTCCAATGATGTATCGGAAAATCGTTTAAACCGCGGTGAACAAGGCGGGAAAGTTGTCGTTCCGAGCGCAGCGAGGAATCTCGAACGTAAATTTTCAGCGGAGGCTCGAGATTCCTCCTCGCTACGCTCCTCGGAATGACAA
>JAEWBA010000178.1 GCA_023391395.1 Pseudomonadota bacterium | reverse complement strand
CGTCGATGACGGGCGCAGCGGGTGCCGGCGCGGCGGCCTCCACCACGGGCTCGTCGCGCTTGATGAAGGTGCGCTTCTTGCGCACCTCGACCTGGATAGTGCGCGACTTTCCGCTGGCATCGGCCTGCTTGATTTCCGTCGTTTCCTTGCGCGTCAGTGTGATCTTGCGCTTCTCACCGTCCGGCGACGCACCGTGCGCGCGACGCAGGTGATTCAGGAGCTTGTCCTTGTCTTCCTTGGACAGCGGATCGGACGCCGAACTTTTGTCGACGCCGGCAGCACGCAACTGCGTCAACAGCAGGTCGGCAGGCATCTTCAGTTCGGTGGCAAATTGGGCTACGTTGGTACTCGCCATTCAGTCCTCTTTTCTATGTGACACGGCTGATAGTTGATGCAAAGAGTGCTCCGAGATTACTTCGCCTCGGCGAGCTCCCAGGCCTTGGCCTGCAATGCCTTCGCACGGTCGTCGTACTTGGCATCGATCAGCTTCATCTCCTCGTCGGTCACATCTTCAAATCCGTTTTCGATCAATTCCCGGGCGCGTTCGATAGGCAGGGCCAGGATCGCGCCGAACTCGTCATAGGTCATGCCGGCAAAGGCTTCGACCGTCTTGATTCCCGCCAGGCCCAGCTTGCCGGCGGTGACGCGGTCGATGCCTTCCAGATTGACCAAGGCCTCTTCCATGCCTTCCAGTCCCTCTTCCGAAACGATTGCCTCGGTGACCAGGGCGTCGCGGGCGCGGTTGCGCAGCTCGTTGACCGTGTCCTCGTCGAAAGCCTCGATTTCCAGCATCTCGTTGATCGGCACGTAAGCGATCTCTTCCAGGCTGGAGAAACCCTCCTCCACGAGGATGTCGGCCACTTCCTGATCCACGTCCAGGCGCTCCATGAACAGGGAGCGGATCACCGCAGCCTCCGCGGCAGCCTTATCGGCAGACTCCTCGGCGGTCATGATATTGATCTGCCAGCCGGTCAGTTCGGAAGCCAGACGCACGTTCTGTCCGCCACGGCCGATGGCGATGGCCAGATTCTCTTCATCCACCACCACATCCATCGCGTGCTTGTCTTCATCGACCACGATGGACGACACGTTGGCGGGAGCCAGCGCGCCGATCACGAATTGCGCCGGGTCTTCGGACCACAGCACGATATCGACGCGCTCGCCGCCCAGTTCGCCGGTCACTGCTTGCACGCGCGAACCGCGCATGCCGACGCAGGTGCCGATGGGATCGATGCGCTTGTCATTGGTGAAGACGGCGATCTTGGCGCGCACGCCGGGATCCCGCGCCGCCGACTTGATTTCCAGAAGACCCTGCTCGATTTCCGGCACTTCCAGCTCGAACAGCTTCATGATGAATTCCGGCGCGGTACGCGACAGGATCACTTGCGGGCCCCGGGCATTGCGGTCGATGCGCAGGATGTAGGCGCGGACGCGGTCGCCGATGCGCAGGTTTTCCTTGGGGATCATCTGGTCGCGCGGCAGGCGCGCCTCGATCTTGCCGGACTCGACGATGGCATCGCCGCGCTCCATGCGCTTGATGGTGCCGGTCACGAGGGCGTCGCCGCGGTCGAGGAAATCCTGCAGGATCTGTTCGCGCTCGGCGTCGCGGATGCGCTGCAGCACCACCTGCTTGGTGTCCTGTGCAAAGCGGCGGCCGAAATCGACCGACTCGATCGCCTCTTCGATATAGTCGTCGACTTCGATGTCGGGAATCTGTTCTCTGGCTTCGAACAGCAGCACTTCCTGGTCGGGCAATTGCAGACCGGCCTCGTCAGGCACCACGTGCCAGCGCCGGAAGGACTCGAACTCGCCGGTGTCGCGATCGATGGAGACGCGGATATCCACATCGCCTTCGTAGCGCTTCTTGGTCGCCTGCGCCAACGCATGCTCCAGCGCTCCAAAGACGATGTCCTTATCGACGTTCTTTTCCCGTGCCAGGGCATCGACCAATAATAAAACTTCGCGACTCATGCTTTGCGACTCCTAAAGTCCACTTTCGGCACCAGACGTGCCTTGTCCACGTCGGCGAGGGTAAATTCCAACATCGCCGGCCCTTCTTTTCCTTCGAATTCCAACTTCAGCGTTTCGCCTTCCGGCGCTTGCAGAATGCCCTGGAACGACTTGCGATTGGCCGCACCTGGCATCGGCATGCGCAGCTTCACCACGGCTTCCTGCCCGGCGAAGCGCGCGTAATCGGTCAGTTTCTTCAGCGGCCGATCCAGTCCCGGCGATGAAATCTCCAGGCGTTCATAATTCACATTCTCGACCGTCAGCACATGCGACAACTGGTGGCTGACCTTCTCGCAGTCCTCCACGGTCACGTTGGCCTGCTCCGCCTCGGACGGGACAAGGTCGATATAGACGCGCAACAGGCCGCGTTCCGCCTGCTCGACATCGACCAGTTCGTAACCCATGCCGACGACGGTTTTTTCAATCAATTCCTGCAGCCGCAAAGCGATTCTCCGCAACACCGCGCCAGACCGCGGCATACGGCACCGGCGAATGATTCAACAAAAAAAAAATGGGCATCTGCCCATCTTTTTATCATTCCGGCCGCATACAGCAAGACCCCGCAACCGTTTTGCAGGGGGCGACTTTGATTAACTATCTAATTATAAACGAGAATTTGACTCCCCGCAATGGAAGAAAAGAATTTCGGCGCGGATTTCCGCGCCGAAACCACACTTCATTTCCTCCTGCGGGAACAGGCGTTCATCCTCGCGTGCGACGCCGCGGCAGGCCCGGCATTCCGCCTCCATACCCCGCTCCGCCGTTGGCGCGGCGCGGCTGACCCATACCGGGAAAACCGAGCGCCGTCTGCAGCGGATCCGGTTGCCGTGAGCGGCCTTGCGCCTGGTTGCGCCCGCGCTTTTGCCCCGCCCCCTTGTCGGCATTGCCATTGCCATTGCCGTTCGGACCGGCGCTGCGCCCTTTGCCTTTCTGGGTGCCGGGATTCTTTTCCAGCCCGCTGACGTTCATCAGTTCGCGCACCGCATTTTCATCCAGCTCTTCCCAGCGTCCACGCTTGAGGTTGCGCGGCAAGGTGAGAACACCGTAACGGGTACGGATCAGGCGCGAAACGGTCAGGCCGACCGATTCGAACATGCGTCGCACTTCGCGATTGCGTCCTTCGCCAATGGTCACACGGTACCAGCGGTTGACACCTTCTCCACCGCCGTCCGCGATCTTGGAGAACTGGGCCAGGCCATCTTCCAATTCAACGCCGGCCAACAGCTTCTGACGCATGCCCTCTTCCAGCTCGCCCAGGGTGCGCACCGCGTATTCGCGTTCGATGCCGTAACGCGGGTGCATCAGGCGATTGGCAAGGTCGCCGGAAGTCGTGAACAGCAAGAGACCTTCGGTATTGAAGTCGAGGCGGCCCACAGCCAGCCATTTGCCGGTCTTCATGTTGGGCAGGCGTTCGAATACCGAGGGACGTCCATCCGGATCGTTATGGCTGACGATTTCGCCGGCCGGCTTGTGGTACAACAGCACCCGAGGCGGGCGCTTGCTGATCTTGCGTTGGATCAGCTTGCCGTTGATCCGCACCTGATCGGTCGGCAGAATGCGCTGCCCGATATGCGCCGGCTCGCCATTCACGGAGACGCGTCCGGCGATGATCAGTTCTTCCATGTCACGGCGCGAACCCAGCCCGGCATCGGCCAACACCTTATGCAGCTTGGGAGCATCGTCCTCGGCCGTCAGATCGCGGCGCGGACTTTTTGCCGTCTTGCGCGATCCGTTGGTGCCCTCATCGGTAGCGAGACGGTCAAATGTCTCCGAGGTCACGAAGGAAAACACGTCATCGGCATCGCCCGTGCTGCCTCGCTTCGGCTGAGCGCCCTGCTTGCGCGGCTTCTGGCCGGCATTGCCGTTGGCGCGCTCGGCTTTGTTGCGGGAGCGTTGCTGACCGGGCGCAGGCTTTTCGCCTGTCTCGGCTTCGCCCGAAGGGCTGCCCGATTCTTGCGCCTTGGTCTCTGTGCCTCCGGCACGGGCAGTACGCGCACGCCGCAAACTGCGCGGTCCACGCACGCCGCGCTTGTTTCCCTTGGCCTTGCGACTGTCTTCCGCAGCAGCGCCGCTTGCCTCGGCTGCACCGGCGCCAGGCGGGCTGTCGTGCGTGTCCTTCGGTTCGGATGAGGCGGCCGGCGCAGCCGGCGGTAAATCATTGACGATAGGTTGATTCATTGTCCAAGTCTTTGTTGGTCTGGGCCGCGGCGGAGTCCGCTTCGCGGTCGGCATCGCCGGAGGTTCCGACGTCATCCGGTTTGGCGCTTACCGATTCCATCGGTTCCGCATTTCCCGCATTGCTTGCTTCGAGCGGCATGTCGCCTGCGGCTTGAGGTTCTTCCGGTTCTGACACGGTGCCATCCTCATCTGCAACAGGCTTTTCGTCCGGCTTTTCAGTGGGCAGCTCATTGCCACCTGCAGCAAAATCCATGCTGGCCTGATCCAAACTCGCTTCCATGCCGGCGCCGAGCGCCTGCATTTCGGCAAGCACGCCGTTTTGCATGTCTTCCTTGCTCAATTGCTGCAAGGGCGGCAACTGGTCGAGAGAGGTCAGACCCAGGTCGTCCAGGAATTGCTTGGTAGTGGCGAACAGGGCCGGCCTTCCGGGTACGTCACGATGCCCGATGGTTTCAATCCAGCCGCGGTCTTCCAACATCTTGATGGTCTGGGAATTCACCGTGACGCCGCGGATTTCTTCTATGTCACCACGCGTGACCGGCTGGCGATAGGCGATGATGGCCAGGGTTTCGAGGGTCGCACGCGTGTATTTCGGGGGCTTTTCGGGATTCAGCCGCTCGAGATATTTCTTCATCTCCGGGCGGCTCTGGAATCGCCATCCTGTAGACAGGCTGACGATTTCGATGCCCTTGCCGGCCCAGTCGTTGCGCAAATCTTCCAGCATTTGCCGGATGTCGTCGGCACTGAATGTCTCGCTGGCCTCTTCGTTTTCCACGTAGAGCTTTTTCATGTCGTTGATCGACAAAGGCTCGTGCGCGCAAAGCAAGGCGGTTTCGAGGACCTTCTTCGCCTCAGTAATGTCCATGTGCGATTTGCGTCTTGTTCAGTAACAATGTGCAGATATTATTGTCTAGGACCGGCCGCTTGCTGCCTGTCTGACCGGAGAACCCGTTGATGCTGCCTGCAGACGCCCGATTGTTGGAAGTGTAATGTAG